>CAZQXC010000092.1:0-9888 GCA_964597075.1 uncultured Roseivirgaceae bacterium
TAATTTTCAAAATTGGATTTTGAAAATGGAAGAGTTAGGCAAATCATTACCGGTGGCGGAAAGCCTTGTTGATGGCGAGGAAGCCGGGACCGTTTCAGGTAATACCAATTGCTTGAATTGTGGTGCTGTAATGGCAGGACCCTTTTGCTCAAATTGTGGACAGAAGGATTTACCCAGAAGACAGGCAATCGGAGATTTGTCTATCAACTTTGTAAGTTCCTTTTTCAGTTTTGAGTCGAAGTTTTTCAAAACTTTCATTAGTGTATTGTTCAAACCAGGACTTCTCATCAAAGAATACAACGAAGGTAAGCGTGAACGGTATTACCATCCTGCCCGCATGTATGTGTTTCTCAGTTTTATTTTCTTTTTGATTTTTGCCTTTATTCCGAAAGAAGATATGGTAGATATAAACTTGAATGACAATGGTCGGGAGATGACACGCGAAGAGAAGCGCGACTTTCTTGACTCATTGAGCACAACGGAGACCTGGACAGTCTCTGAAGAAGATTTTGATCCTAGTACGTTAGCTGAATACGATTCTATTGATAATGCCAAACCTGTTGATCATCGAGATGGAAAAATTGTTCGCTACTTTAAAACAAAGTTCATTACCCTGAAACAACAACGAGGTTGGGACGAAAAAGCCATCTGGAAAAGTTTTGGCGAAAGCCTCCAGGCGAACATCCCAAAAATGATTTTCTTTTTGCTGCCCATCTTCGCATTGATTTTGAAGCTGTTGTATGTCCGCAAGGATTTTTATTATTCAGAACATTTGGTGTTCACCGTATTCTTTTATGATTTTCTTTTTCTGGCGGGTATTTTCGGTCTTTTGTTTTCATTGGTGAGTTGGCTTGAATGGATCAACTTTTTTATTTTCCTATACGTCAATTTTTATTTGTACAAAGCCATGCGAAGGGTATACGGCCAATCACGCTTCAAAACCATCCTGAAATTCTTTTCCGTAATCTGGATATTTTTCTTCTGCATCCTTTTCGCATTCGGTATTAATGCATTGGTTACGTTAATATTATTGTAATGATTTTTCATTCTAACCAACCTTTAGCGGAACGCATGCGACCATCCATGTTAGATGATTTGGTAGGACAGGAACACCTGGTTGGTGCTGGTGGAATTATTCGCAAGGCCATACAGTTGGGCCATATTCCTTCTATGATTTTATGGGGTCCTCCGGGTGTGGGCAAAACCACCATAGCCAACATTATCGCTCATGAAGTAAAAAAGCCTTTTTATACGTTAAGTGCAGTTAATGCAGGCGTAAAGGATGTTCGAGAAGTTATCGAAAAATCAAGATTATCAGGGAAATCGATTTTGTTTATCGATGAAATTCACCGGTTTAATAAATCTCAACAAGATGCCTTGCTTGGCGCTGTTGAAAAAGGTGTAATTACACTGATTGGTGCCACTACTGAAAATCCATCCTTTGAGGTAAACTCAGCGTTGCTTTCGCGATGCCAGGTGTATACGTTAAAAGCTTTGGATGAAAAAGATCTTCTCAGGTTGGTGCGTCACGCGTTAGTTCACGATGCCCAGTTAAAACAGAGGGATGTTGAAGTGAAAGAGCATAGTGCACTTTTTCAACTTTCCGGTGGCGATGCCCGAAAGGTATTAAACTTGCTGGAGTTGGTGGTTGATTCTGAACCTTCCGGAAGCGTGGTAATCACCGATGAACTTGCCACCAACGTAGCTCAACAAAAAATTGCCATTTATGATAAGAGTGGTGAGCAACACTATGATATCATCTCTGCGTTTATCAAATCCATCCGCGGCAGCGATCCCAACGCAGCCATTTATTATCTGGCCCGTATGGTTGAAGGTGGGGAAGATGTAAAGTTTATCGCACGAAGAATGGTGATTCTGGCTTCGGAGGATATTGGTAATGCAAACCCCACTGCGTTGGTCATGGCCACCAACACGTTTCAGGCAGTAACCATGATTGGCTACCCTGAGGCACGCATTATACTGGCGCAATGCGCGGTGTACCTGGCCAGCTCACCGAAAAGCAATGCCAGTTACATGGCCATTGAAGATGCCATTCGTGTAGTGAATGAAACAGGAGATTTGCCAGTGCCGTTAGCGGTAAGAAATGCACCCACCAAACTGATGAAGGAGTTAGGGTATGGTAAGAACTACCAGTACGCTCATGGATATGAGGGTAATT
The DNA here is from genome assembly GCA_964597075.1 of uncultured Roseivirgaceae bacterium. Lineage (GTDB taxonomy): Bacteria > Bacteroidota > Bacteroidia > Cytophagales > Cyclobacteriaceae > UBA2336. Next base: position 2,180 of record CAZQXC010000092.1, read on the forward strand.
TTGTGAACATGGAATTCCTTCCGGATAAAATTTCCGGAACTAAGTTTTATGATCCGGGCAACAATGCGCGGGAACTGGAGTTAAGAAAATACCTGCGGGACCGTTGGAAGGAAAAATATGGTTATTGAAGCAGAAAAGATCAATCTTGAGTCTGGATTTTTGAGTGAGCGAAATGAAGCAAGTCGTATTTGAGTTACCATCGGTTTTTGTCGTACTCTGCCTGGCAGCAGGAGTTGGTTATGCGTGGCTGTTGTATACCGCCAATCATCCGTGGGGAAAGCTTGTAAACAGGATTTTATTTACTGTTCGCACCTTGGTTGTTTTTTTTCTGGCTTTCTTTCTGCTGGGTCCCATTATCAAGCAAATTCAAAATGTAATTGAGAAACCAGTTTTTGTTATTCTTCAGGATAACTCACTTTCCATTCAAGAAGCCGTTGATTCCACTGCAAGAGGTACACTTGGTTCCAATTTGGAATTGCTGCAATCGTCACTTCAAGAAGCCGGATATGAAGTTGCTATTACAAACTTTTCGGGTGATGATGGCCTGGATGAGAACTTCAGTGAACAGGCCACTAACATACACGAATCATTACGGAGTATATCAAATCGTTTTGAGGGAAGAAGTTTGGCAGGTACCATTTTTGTGTCGGATGGAATTTATAATGCAGGCCTATCACCAATCTATGGAAATTACAACTTTCCGGTGCATACCGTGGGCCTTGGCGACACAACGCTCCGGCCTGATCTCATGATAAAAAACATTCTGTATAATAAGATTGCTTATCAGGGAAATAAATTTACGCTCCGGCCTGAAATATTTGTTAAGGGGTTTCCAAACGAGAACATTTCAGTTTCACTTCTTCATAAAGGAGTTGTGGTTGAGCGTAAGAGTCAAACTTCGCAAACAGATGGTGTAGTAACGTTTGAATTTCAACCGCTGGCCGCGGAAGCAGGGATTCAACGCTGGGATATACAAGTCGAAGTCAAAGAATCGGAGCGTAACATAAAGAACAACCGGGCAACAGTTTTTATTGAGGTAGTGGAGGGGAGGAAAAAAGTTTTAGTGGTTTCGGCTGTCCCTCACCCGGATATAAAGGTTTTGCGAACAGTGATTGAGCAAAACTCGAATTTCGAATTTCTGCTCCATATACCGGGTGTTGAAGAAACAACATCCGTTAACCTTCAGCCGGACAATATCGATTTGGCTATTTTCCATCAGGTACCGGATAATCGTGGTCGTGCACGAGAGATCTTTCAGCGGTTTACTAAAAGCAGAACTTCACTTTTTTTAGTGATAGGTGCTTCCAGTGATTTGAATCAAATTACTCAGCAACAATTGCCTTTATCGTTTGAACAACAACCAAGACAATTTGATGAAGTTACCCCGGTGATCAGTTCATCATTTTCAAATTTTACTATTTCAACAGAAGCAAATTCTGTTTTCTCAAGCTTTCCACCCGTTCAGGTACATTTTGGCAAAGCGGTTATTCCGCCTGATGTTTCTATTTTGTTGTCTCAGCGTGTAGGTAGTCTTACTACAGATAAACCACTTTTGTTTATACAGGAGGAAGAATTACGCAAGGTTGGCTTTATGCTTGGTGAAGGAATGTGGCGTTGGCGTTTACATGAATTCTCCAGAACAGAAAAGACAGAAGCTTTTGATGAGGTGGTTGGTAAACTGATTCAGTTTTTGAGTACCTCTGACGACAAGCGAAAATTCAGTAGTTATACGGTTCAGCAACAATTTTCCGACACGGAGTCAGTTGTTTTCGAGAGCCAGGTTTATAATGACATTTATGAGCCTATCTTCGGGAATACAATTGAGTTGGAAGTTACTGATGAGCAAGGGAAGAAGACTCAATACAATTATGTATTGAGTCTTGGAAATAACCGGTACGCCATTAATGGTTTACAAGAAGGTGTATACCGATACCGATCTTCTACCGTGATTAATAACCAGAAAGAAGAATTGCGTGGACAGTTTATGGTCGCTGCTCAACAACTGGAGCTACAGAACCTGACGGCCGATTTTGATTTACTTCGAAGATTATCACGTGGGACCGGTGGTATGTTTTATACTGCCGATCAGGTTGACCAGCTTCAACGGGCATTAGCACAAAAAGAAGGGCAAAACATACTCCGCAGTGAAGCGCGTTATGACTCACTCATCAACCTGAAATGGATTTTCTTCGTACTGCTGTTGCTGATTGGTGCAGAGTGGTTTTTACGAAAGTATTTTGGAGGGTATTAAAAAAGCGGGTCGCCCCGCCTTTTTTTGGTGATTAGTTAAATCAGTTACTCTTTCTTAGAGGCTGCTTTTGGCTTTTTAATCTTAAGGGTCAATTGATCACCTTTACCATCGTAATCGGCAACAATTATTCCGCCCTCTTCAATCTCGCCTTTCAGGATTTCTTCCGCTACTGGATCTTCCAGGTATTTGGTGATGGCCCTGTTTAATGGACGGGCACCAAACTGGTGATCGTATCCTTTTTCAGAAAGGAAGTCCTTTGCCTTTTCAGTAAGCTCAACATTATATCCGATGGCATTAATTCTGTCAAACACTTTCTTGAGCGAAAGGTCAATAATTTTGTGGATATGTTCGCGCTGCAATGAATTGAAAACGATTACATCATCGAGGCGATTCAGGAACTCAGGACTAAACACGCGTTTCAACGCGTTTTGAATAGTCGACTTCATGGCCTCTTCTTCGTTTTCGCGTTTGGCCGCTGTGGTAAAACCAATACCGCTGCCAAAATCTTTCAGGTCACGAACACCGATATTGGACGTCATGATAATAATAGTGTTTCTGAAATCAACACGTCTTCCCAAACCATCGGTAAGAATACCATCATCCAACACCTGGAGCAGAATATTGAAAACATCAGGATGTGCTTTTTCTATTTCGTCAAGCAACACAACCGAATAGGGTTTACGTCTTACTTTTTCAGTAAGTTGCCCACCTTCTTCATAGCCAACATAGCCGGGAGGGGCACCCACTAAACGCGATACAGAAAATTTCTCCATGTACTCACTCATGTCAATACGAATGAGGGAATCTTCTTTATCGAAAAGGTATGTTGCAAGTACTTTGGCTAATTCGGTTTTACCAACACCGGTAGGACCTAAAAATATAAATGAGCCAATGGGTTTCTTCGGATCTTTTAATCCAACGCGGGTACGCTGAATGGCTTTGGTTAATTTTTTAATGGCTTCTTCCTGCCCGATTACTCTACCGCTAAGTTCATCGCCCATGCCAAGCAACTTATTGCTTTCTTTTTGTGCAATGCGCTTGGTAGGTATACCCGTCATCATGGCGATAACATCAGCTACATTATCTTCATTTACGGTATACTTTTCGGTACGGGTTTTTTCTTCCCATTTGGCCTTGGCAATATCCAATTGCTCAAGAAGTTTCTTCTCTTTGTCGCGCAGTTGTGCGGCCTCTTCATACTTCTGGCTTTTGACTACGCGGTTCTTTTCTTTTTTAATGTCTTCTATCGCTTCTTCCAACTTCACAATATCTTCCGGAACATGAATGTTGTTAATGTGTACCCGCGCTCCGGCCTCATCCATAACGTCAATGGCTTTATCCGGCAGGAAGCGATCGCTTATGTAGCGGTCGGATAACTTAACACAGGATGCAAGTGCTTCGGAAGTGTACAGCACGTGGTGATGATCTTCATATTTATCCTTAATGTTTTCCAGAATCTGAATGGTTTCTTCTACCGTAGTAGAATCGACCATTACCATTTGGAATCTTCTGGCCAAGGCACCATCTTTTTCAATATATTGGCGGTATTCATCCAAAGTAGTTGCGCCAATACATTGGATCTCTCCGCGTGCCAAGGCAGGCTTGAACATATTGGAAGCATCCAATGAGCCGGAAGCGCCACCTGCACCAACGATAGTATGTAACTCGTCAATGAACAATATAACATCCGCGGACTTTTCCAATTCGTTCATTACGGCCTTCATACGTTCTTCAAACTGGCCACGATATTTAGTGCCTGCGACCAACGATGCCAGGTCAAGCGTAACAACACGTTTGCCAAAAAGAACGCGCGATACTTTTTTCTGAACGATGCGCAAGGCAAGTCCCTCAGCAATGGCTGTTTTACCTACACCGGGCTCGCCAATTAAAATCGGATTGTTTTTCTTTCTGCGACTCAATATTTGTGCTACGCGTTCAATTTCTTTTTCACGACCCACAATAGGGTCGAGCTTTCCATCTTCCGCTAATCGGGTAAGGTCCCGGCCAAAGTTGTCGAGTACAGGTGTACGCGATTTTTCTGTTCCTTTTTTCTCTTTGCCGCCAGCGCCAGATCCTCCGCCAAAAATGCGTGAAGAATCATCATCCGGATCATCGGTGTCCGAAGCGGCCTGTGGGCCTTCATGTTGGTATTCGAGCATTTCCTTTACGGTTTCGTAATTGACATCGAATTTATTTAAAATCTGAGTGGCCAGGTTATCAGCATCACGAAGGATGGATAACAACAAATGCTCTGTGCCGATTAGTTGTGCTTTAAAAATCTTGGCTTCCAGGTAGGTAATCTTGAGTACTTTTTCAGAGGCCTTTGTTAACGGAATATTTGCCAGGTTTTTAATTTCATGTGTAGCCGTACCCTTTGATATTTTTTCAATTTCGCCCCGTAAAGCGTCCATCGGAACTCCTAATTTCTTTAAAACCCCAACGGCTACACCCTCGCCCTCGCGTATTAATCCGAGTAGCAGGTGTTCCGTACCAATATAATCATGACCCAGCCGCAAAGCTTCTTCACGGCTTAGGGATATAACTTCTTTTACGCGATTGGAAAATTTGGCCTCCATGCAGTTTTGTGGAATAATTTGTATTGTAAATGTAAACTTTTCAATGGGATTTTACGCAGCCGGGGCAGCAATTTGAGACTTACCCGATTCGTAGTAATAAACAACACATCCCCACTTCAATTTGTTCATTCATGCCTTGCTGACCCCTGAACAAGTTGACGGGCACCAGGCCCCTCACAAAAGATAAGGTCAATAAGACTAAGATTTTTAACAAACGAGCTGCCAAACATTTGGACATAGGGCGTGGGTTCAAAATAGGGGAGATAAGATTCCGGTTTTTTAGCTAATAAACTGTTCCGTAAGTCTGAAATCCCTATGGCTGGAGTTATCTCGTATGTTTCCGTTTCAATAATGGGAATTTCGAGCCTAAGCCAGTTGAGACAGATTGTCAGCAGTTCGTATGAGAGATCATACAAAAATGGCTGTTTCTTCATCAAAACCTTATTCAGGTCATCGGCATAGTGCTCAAAAAAGGGTGCCTTACGGTAGGCTGATGTAACACTGCGCCAGTGGTTATTCATCCACTTCTGTGAACAATCTATTCGGACATCAGTAATAGCAACATGGCTATGTTTCCCGGTTATTGGTATCGTAAGTTGCTGTACGCCATTTGCTCCAAGGATTTGAAAGCGGTTGCGATACGATTGCTTCACATAATGTTCATGGCGTTCAATGATAATTCGCTTCGAGTGTGCCAGCATACTGAAGTATGCAATAGAGGGGAGATAATGAAGTTCGATGAGGCTAATCAAGGATAACGTATTATCTGGTTACGCGATAGTACTGACTGATTTAAAAATTGATTTCACCTAAACCCTGCCTGATGATAACCAATTCTTCACCTGTGCAATCTACAACCGATGAGGGAATGTTTCCGCCTACCCCTCCATCAATTACAACATCAACCTGGTTTTTAAAGTCTTCATAAATTTCTTCCGGATCGGTGGTGTATTCTTTAATATGATCATCATCTTTTATAGAAGCGGTGATCAATGGATTACCCAGCTCGGCTACAATCATACGTGGAATAGAATGATCCGGAATACGAATACCAACGGTCTTTTTATTGATGTCAAGAATCCTGGGCACTTTACTACTCGACTCAAAAATAAAAGTATATGGTCCGGGCAGGGATTTTTTTAACAATTTGAACACAGGTGTATCAATTCGCTTAACATATTCTGAGATATGACTCAGGTCGTTGCAGATAAAGGACAAATCAAGTTTCTGCGGTTTAATGTTCATGATTTTACAGAGGCGTTCCAATGCCTTTCTGTTCATCAGATCGCAGCCAATGCCATAGACCGTATCGGTCGGATAAACAATTACTCCCCCTTTTCGTAATACGTCTACCACACGGGCAATTTTTCGAATTTCAGGATTTTCAGGATGAATTTGAAGCAGTTCGGCCGCCATGTATTAAAAATATTTTCAAGGTACATAATCCAAATCAAGCCGCCACGTGTTACTCATCTGACTCAATACATTTTGTATCTTTGACGGTTATGAGATACGCAAAAACTCCCATCAAACTGTTCGTATTTATTTTGTTTTCTGTTCTGCTTATCTCGTTTACATTTTATACGTATCAGATCTGTTACACACCAAACATCCTGGTAGGAAAGGAAGATCGGTACATTTATATCCCGCAGGATGCCACTTTTGAAACTGTTCAGCGAATTTTGCACGAAGGTGAATATGTGCAGGATTTAATTTCCTTCAGCTTTCTTTCCCGACTGATGGATTATGATAAGCTGGTTAAACCCGGTCGTTTCGTATTAAGGGGGAATATGAATAACATTCAGGCCATTCGATTTTTAAGGGCAGGAGAGCAGGAACCTGTGCGGATTACATTTAATAGTGTCCGACTGATTACGGACCTGCCTGAAAAGATCACACAGAATATTGCGCTTACTCCTGCCGAATTTGAAGCTGCGCTGGCCGGATTCCTGGCTGGAGATCCACATGGATTTTCCAAAGAGAATATTTTGTGCATGTTTCTGCCCAACACCTATGAAGTATACTACACCATTAGCGGAAAGCAATTGATAGAACGGATGTATTTGGAATATGAGCGCTTCTGGAATGAGGAAAGAAAACAGAAAGCGCAGGCTATTGGGTTGTCACCTGTTGAGGTTTCCATTTTAGCCTCCATCGTTCAGGCTGAATCGGTGAAGCGTGATGAGGCACCCATTATAGCAGGACTTTACCTTAACCGGGTAAAGGGTGGTATCCCATTACAGGCTGATCCGACATTAGTCTTTGCGGTTGGAGATTTTTCATTGAAGCGTGTGCTCAATGAGCACAAGGAAGTGGAATCGCCTTACAATACCTATAAGTACAAAGGTTTGCCCCCCGGCCCCATCAATATGCCCGAGATTTCGACCATCGAAGCGGTGCTTAACTATAAGGCCAGCAATTTTCTGTACATGTGTGCCAAGGAAGATTTCTCGGGGTATCATAACTTCACCGCATCATATTCTGAGCACCTTAAAAATGCTAACCGGTACCAGCAGGCATTAACCCGCGAGCAACGGATTGGCCGGGCGCAACGAAACAGCAAGTAATTATGTATCAATCGGAAACTACAGTACGGGTGCGTTATGGTGAAACTGATCAGATGGGATACGTATATTACGGATACTATGCCATGTATTACGAAGTGGCACGCGTTGAGGCATTGCGCAAGCTTGGATTAACCTATCGTGAAATTGAAGCGATGGGTATTATTATGCCGGTGCTTGAAAACCATTCTAAGTTTTTAACAGCGGGTAAGTATGATGAACTGTTGCGCATAGTCACTACCATTAATGATAAGCCATCGGTACGCATCACTTTTCACTATGATATCTACAATGAAGAAAATATTTTGATTCATCAGG
>CAZQXC010000093.1:0-9835 GCA_964597075.1 uncultured Roseivirgaceae bacterium
ATTCTGTTACCTTGCCTCAAATTTTCTCACTTGAAGAGTCCATTTAATCAGAATTTTACCATAGGAGTTTTAGGCGGAGGCCAGTTAGGCCGAATGCTTATTCAATCCGGGATCGACTATAACCTTTCCTTTTCTGTCCTCGACCCTGATGCTGAGGCGCCTTGTAAAAATCTTTCTGATTTTCATGTAGGGAAACTTACTGACTACGATACCGTTTTACGCTTTGGATCGACTTGTGATATTGTGACTATTGAAATAGAGAATGTAAATACACAGGCGTTAAAGGAGCTTTCAAAAATGGGGAAGCGTGTTTACCCACAACCTGAAGTCATTGAATTGATTCAGGATAAGCAAAAACAGAAAGTCTTCTATCGCGACAATGGAATTCCAACGTCCGAGTTTGTATTGACAGACTCAAGAGATGATGTGAAACGCCATCAGGAGTTTTTACCGGCCGTGCATAAATTAGGAAGGGAGGGTTATGATGGCCGGGGTGTTCAACTCATCAGAACAATAACAGATACCGAAAAAGCATTTGACGCACCAGGTGTTTTGGAGCGGTTAATTGATTTTGAAAAGGAGGTATCGGTAATCGTTGCGCGTAACGAACAAGGAGAAATCAGAACATACCCTCCTGTAGAAATGATATTTCATCCGGAACACAACCTTGTGGAGTATCTGTTTTCACCGGCTCAAATCAATGCAACGACAAGGGCTCAAGCAGATTCGGTTGCAAAGAAGATTGCCAATGAATTAAGAATAGTAGGAATACTGGCAGTAGAAATGTTTGTTACCCGGCAGGGTGAAGTAGTGGTGAATGAAATTGCGCCTCGGCCACATAACAGTGGGCACCAATCGATTGAGGCTAACGTCACGTCACAATATGAACAACACCTTAGGGCAATACTAGGCCTTCCTTTGGGGGAAACAGATATTGTCATGCCTAGCGCAATGGTTAACTTGTTGGGCGAGGCAGGCTTTAGTGGTATGGCCAGGTATCAGGGATTTGAAGAAGTGGTGAAAATTTCAGGCGTTCATGTACATTTATATGGTAAAAAGATCACCAAGCCATATCGAAAAATGGGGCATGTGACTATACTTGATCGGGATGTAAAGGCCTTAAAGGAAAAAGCTGATTTTGTAAAAAGAACACTCAAGGTAATAACATGACAAAAGCAAGCGTAGGTATAATCATGGGTAGCCAGTCTGATTTAAAAATCATGAAAGAGTCCGCTGAGATTTTAGAGGAACTTGGCATAGCGTATGAACTAACTGTTGTATCAGCGCACCGCACCCCTTTGCGTATGATTAAGTATGCTATGGAGGCTAGAAAGAAGGGACTGAAAGTAATTATTGCCGGAGCCGGTGGTGCGGCTCATTTACCCGGTATGGTGGCTTCCTTAACCTCCTTGCCGGTAATTGGTGTACCGGTTAAATCTTCGAATTCAATGGATGGCTGGGACTCGGTTCTTTCCATTTTGCAAATGCCGTCTGGGGTACCTGTTGCAACGGTGGCTTTAAATGGTGCGCGAAATGCGGGAATCTTGGCAGCTCAGATCATCGGAGCTAATGATAAAGCGGTAGCGGGTCGCCTTGATAAGTTAAAAAAAACACTTCAGGTTAAAGTTGAATCTTCAGCCAGAACCATTGAAAAAAAGGGTTGGCGGGGCTCAGAAAATTAAATCCTTCTTTTAAGCAAGGAAATCCGTAATTTCATAACTCGATGATCCGCAAAAATACCCCCTTAGCCCATTTAAAAGTCATCTGGGGCTTAACCCGTGATCTCAATCATCTTTGAGATGACGGCCTGCCTACCGGAAGGCAGGCTCACGGGCCGGCATGACATCTAGGTTTTTTTGCGGATTATCAGTTTTCATTATCACAAAAAAGTGAATCGTATGAAGCCCCGGGAAAAAGGCTGGTTAAAAGAATATCTTGAGTTCAGGAAAAATCTTTTTCAGGATATAACCCAGGAGAAGAAGACTTCTCACCCGGAACATTCACTTTATCGTATTATGCAGCCCACCGGGCTCATGTATGGACAAACGGTAGGTCATATTAATCATCCGTTAGCGGAAGCGTGGGACGAAAAGGATAAGATGAAAATTTTATTGGCCGAAAGTCTCATCAGCAGCTCATTGTTGTTTCATAATAAGTCAGTCAACTCACCGGAGGAGGTATCGGATGTATTTATCAAGTCGCTGGAAAGCATTGGCAATTTTTATAATAATATTTTTCCGGAGCTGGCAACACCCACAAAAACACTTTTTGGAAAAAAGCGATCAGCGCTCGAATTAGCGGAGCGGATTTTGGAGAAAAGAATAGAACGTGCTACCTCCTTTAAAGGAAATTTCTGGACAAGCTTTTTTCATAACAGTTTGTTGTTTCTGGATGTATTCATTTTTGGTCAATGGATTCATACCAATGCTGATCGTATTGTTGCGGATTTCTTTCGCTATGAGCGGGAGGAATTACGTTTTTCTGTAGTAAAGGTAATAGCGGCATCGGCCCATTCGGATAATGAAATCAATTATGAAGAGGCCAAACTACTTGAGTACTTTATTCAGGGAACAGATTTGACACCAGAGAGGAGAAAGGAAGCATTACTAATTTTTGATAAGGGCATTAGTCTTGATGAAATCAATCTGCCATCAGAGAACTCATGGATATTAAAAAAGTTCTTCCTTGAAATAGCCATTTTAACAACATGGGCCGATCGGAAGGTTGAACAGGCCGAGCAGGACTTTTTAAAATTGTTTTGCGACTACCTTGGCTTTACAGAAGAAGATTTGGAGAATAGTATGATTGCTATTGAAGGATTTGTGCTGGAGCATTGGCAGCAATTGGAGTATTTGCAAGACAAGCAAGATTACGAGCAGGTAAGTGAGCACTTTATTAAACGCGTTTCAAAAGTTGCTGAGCGAAATAAGGGGAGAATTTTGAAAGAGATACAGGACAGTAAGGCCGTTATGCAATTATTGAATAAAGCCCGTTCACAGGAGCTGACAACTGAAGAAACGGATCAGGTAAGGAAAGAACTTATGTTGGTGCTTAAAACGATACCTACATTTGTAATTATATCGCTTCCGCAGCGCTTCTTAACGTTACCTTTGCTTATGAAAATTCTTCCCCGAGATTTGTTTACTGATAATTAGCGTCAATCTTCCTCAACATGGGTAGCTTTACGAGGGACCACCAAAGAGAAAATAATGGAAAGAATCAGCGTGGCGATAATTACGGTAAACGAGAGGTAGACATTGATCTTAACATCAATGATTTCAAGAAGCATTTTTGCGCCAATGAAGAATAGAATAATGGAAAGACCTTTTTGCAACAGGTAGAACTTGTCGATGATGCCCGCTAATAAAAAGAACATAGCACGTAACCCTAATACGGCAAAAATATTAGACGTATAAATAAGGAACTCATTGGTAGTAATGGCGAACACCGCAGGAATTGAGTCCACTGCAAAAATCAGGTCAGTTGTTTCTATCAGGACAATGACAAGAAACAACGGAGTAAAATATAATTTTCCTTTTTCAAAAAAGGCAAACTGACCACCTCTGTCATCAGTCGACATGGGCAGGTATCGTTTACAGAACTTTAAAATGGGATTCTTTTCGGGTTCAATTTTTTCATCTCCATCCTCAAAATAAATTCGAATGCCGGAATAAATCAGAAATACTCCGAAGATGTACAGAATGAAATGAAATTTGTGGATAAAGTAAGCGCCAATAAAAATAAATAAGGCCCTGAATATAATGGCGCCAAGAATTCCCCAAAACAGAATCTTATGGTAGTACGTTTCATCAACCTTGAAGTATTTCAGAATAAGCAGGATGACAAAAATGTTGTCAATAGATAATGCTTTTTCGGTAAGGTATGCGGAGAAGTATAGCAACCCTGCTTCTGTGCCTGTCAAAATCGTTTCAACCCCTTTTTCAATAGTCACGTACGGCCCCATGAAATAGATCAGAAGACCAAACACTGTAGAAACAGCCACCCAAAAAATCGATTGCCATAGGGCGGATTTGGTTGTGATCTTATGGGCCTGTTTGTTAAAAATGCCCAAATCCAAAATCAGGAATATGATAATGACAACACCAAACAAGCCAAATAGTAATAGCTCGTTATCATTGCCATCAAAAAGGTCTATTAAAAGTATTGTAAGAGGGTTGTGCAAGGGGTTCGGGGTTCTAGCTACTTGCGAGACCTAATCACCTCATAATCAAGAGAAAAGAGTCTATCGAAGCTTTCAAAAGTACAACTATTTTTCAAACTCAAAAACTCCCAAAAGGTATTTATGCCTGATATAGTGTATTGGAAACCAAGGTGTCCACTAAAATCTAGGAGCAATTCTCGCATACCCCCTGGATCAGCAAATTGAGTTCGGAGGCGCGATACCCTTTGGGCAGTTTTATGGCGGGCACATCAATGTTCAGACAGTTAGTTTGCCCGCAGCGGCTGCATTTAAAATGAACATGATCGTGATGGTGGCCAGTCATGGTGCAAGCTTCCGAGCAAAGTGCGTATTTAAGGCTCCCCTCATCATCCAAAACTTTATGGATTAAACCTTTATCCAAAAAGGTTTTCAGGGTGCGATAAACGGTAACCCGATCGAAGTGTGATGGTATACCCTTTTCAATATCGGCATGTGCCAACGCGTAATTCTTTTTCAGAAAGATATTCAGAATAGCTTTCCGGCTCGGGGTTGAGCGCAATTTGAACTCTTTTAAAAGTTGGGGCGAACCGTTCATTGTTCGTGTAGCTGCATTTTCAACAAGTTACTATACAACCCGTTGTTTACCCGGGTAAGTTCAGCATGCGAACCCATTTCTGCAAGCTGCCCCTGATTAATTACAAAAATCCGATCTACCTTTTTTATGGTACTTAACCGATGGGCAATAATGATGGATGTTCTCCCCTCCATAAGTTTTTCAAGAGCCTGTTGAACCTGGTATTCTGAATGCGAATCCAGTGAGCTGGTAGCTTCATCCAAAATTAGTATAGCCGGGTCTTTTAAGATGGCCCGGGCAATGGCAATTCGCTGGCGCTGACCCCCTGAAAGCTTTACGCCTCGTTCGCCCACTATGGTGTCAAACTTTTCAGGGAAGCTCTCAATAAATTCAAGGGCATTGGCTTTTCGGGCGGCCTCAATAATGTCACTCTCTTCAGCATTTGGATTTCCATAAGCAATATTCTCCCGGATGGTACCTCCAAACAGAATAACTTCCTGTGGAACAATCCCAATATTTTTTCGGTAATCCGTTAAGCTGAAGGATTGAATATTAAATCCATCAGCGGCAATGGCTCCATGGCTAACCGGATAAAATCGCAATAATAAATTTATGATCGTTGATTTCCCTGATCCGCTTTGCCCTACCAAGGCAATTTTTTCTCCGGCTTTAATCGTAAAATTCAGGTCTTTTAAAACTTCAAAATCGGGGCGACTCGGGTAAACAAAGTTTACATGCTGAAAGGAAAGGTCACCATTAATTTTTAAAGGAGTTGCTGACGGAAGTTCAGCCTCATCTTTCTGATCAAGAATTTCAAGCAATCGTTCGGAAGCACCAATAGAGCGTTGCAACTGGGTGTAGATATCACCAAGTCCCGCAATTGATCCGCCAATGAAGGAGGTATAGATAATGAATGAAAAGAGTTCACCCACGGAGAGCTGATTACTTTGAACGAGCAGGGCGCCATACCAACCCACGGCCACGATACCGCCAAATAAGGCAAAGATTACAAAGGACACAAATAGTCCTCGATAACGCGCGGCCTGAATGGCAATCTTAACCACTTCGCTCAATGATTTTTTAAAGCGCACCAATTCGAAGAGCTCGTTGGTAAAAGCTTTTACTACATGAATGGATTGTAAGGACTCCTCCACTACCACATTTGCTTCTGCCAGTTTATCCTGCGTCTTCTTTGAAAGCTTACGAATGTACTTGCCAAACACAAGCGCCAGGATAACCAGTAAAGGAAACGTGAGGAGCATAAAAATGGTGAGCTGGGGAGCCAGAAAGAAGATAATACCAACACCAATGATAAGGGTAAGGGTTTGGCGGAGTAGTTCAGCAAGCGTTACAGTAAATGTATCTTGCAATGTTCCCACATCCGATGTTATACGGCTCATCAACTCCCCCACTCTCCGATTATCAAAGAAGGAAAGCGGAAGCCAGACTATTTTTTCAAAGACACCGTGACGCAAATCGGCCAGTGTTCGTTCACTGGTAACCGAAAACGTATATACCCGCATAAAAGAGAAAAAACTTTGAACCAGTAAAATGATCATCAGGGCAATACCCACCTGATTAATGGTGGTAAAGTACGGAACGGTTTTTCCCGATGCCAGATCAAGCAACTGCCCTGCTAAATAAGGAAATGAAAGTACAGTGCCGCTCGATAACGCCAGGCACAGCAACCCTGCAAAAAAAAGCCATTTATGGGGCAACATAAATTGAAAAACCCCGATTAGCCTTTTTAACGAAGCTTTATTGATTTTTCGTTTGTCTTCCTCCTGAAGTGGTTCGCCTATATTTTTTCTCGCCATAATTAATTAAACCGAATAGAACCTTTGATGGTAAAGTGAACAGAGTCACCAACGAACATCTTCTGCCCACCTTCAACAGAGTATGATGTGAGAATGTTTTTATTGTACAGATCGGTAAATTCCATAGTTAATATTCGTTTGCTCCTCAGCAATGAATTTTCCTGATAATAAAGCGCTTCTATTTTTCGAAGCTTGGCGGGCACATCCTGGTAGAAGGTTTTTACATACGCTATGGGCAATTCGCTGATCGCGGTTAGCTGGCGCACCGTAAGGTTGCTAGCATCGTCCGGTAAGCCATCAGTCACTTCATAGTTGCCCCGGTTAATAGGTTTGTTGATTGATCCGATCTCCTTAAAGATGTCGAGTTCTCTTGCCCAGGCCGCACTATCCGTAGGAGTAAAAACACTGTCTTGCCTTAGACCATTCATAACTGCCATTTTCGAAACCGATGCTCGTTCCTTAATCAGGTATTCAATCTGATGCTGAATGAGGCTGTCGATGTTAAGATAATAGGCCTTCTCTTCTTTCGTTTGATTGCAGGCATTCAACATCCAAAAAACGGATAGTATTGAGAAAATATTCTTTAACCGCATCGCACTATTTTTCGACAAGTATATCACCCGTCATTTGTGGAGGAATAGACAAGCCCATGACCGTAAGAATGGTGGGAGCCAGATCACCCAGTTTGCCGTCTTTTAGTCTTCCTGTGTAAAAGTCAGACACGAGAATACAGGGTACAAGATTCGTAGTGTGGGCTGTATTGGGCGTGCCGTCATCATTAATCATACAATCAGCATTACCATGGTCGGCAATAATGATGGTTGCATATCCATTCTTCAAGGCAGCTTCGGTAACTTTTTCCGCACAGGCATCAACCGTTTCACAAGCCTTCACGGCCGCCTCAAAATCACCCGTATGGCCAACCATATCCGGATTGGCAAAATTCAGGCAAACAAAATCCACTTCATTTTTTTCCAACTCCGGAATTATCTTATCTTTAATATCATGGGCACTCATTTCAGGCATCAAATCATAGGTTGCCACTTTAGGTGAGGGACATAAAATCCTGCTTTCTCCTTCAAATACCTTTTCCCTTCCACCCGAAAAGAAAAAAGTTACATGAGGATATTTTTCTGTTTCAGCAATTCGTATTTGTTTTTTGCCAGCAGCGGAAAGTACTTCGCCCAAGGTGTTTTCTAGGTTATCCTTATCAAAGATTACCCGAACATTGTTAAACGTGTCATCATAGTTTGTCAGGGTTGTATAATGAAGATCAAGTTTCTTCATGTTGTATTCTGGAAAATCCTGCTGTGTAAGTACTTGTGTAATTTCCCGTCCACGATCTGTTCTAAAATTAAAACATAATACCGCGTCTCCATTTTTTATGGTGGCAACAGGACTTCCGTTTTCCGTAGCAACAATGGGTTTAATAAACTCATCAGTTACCCCTTGATCGTAGGATTGCTGAACAGTCTCCAATACATTCAGGGTGGCCAATCCTGTTCCATGCGCCAATAAATCGTACGCTAATTTTACACGCTCCCAGCGGTTATCCCTGTCCATAGCATAATAACGGCCCACTATACTTGCTATTTTACCCACTGTTTTGTTTGCATGCTGCTGCAGATCACTTAAGTAGTTGCATCCACCTTTTGGATCAGTGTCCCGGCCATCCATAAAGGCATGAATAAAAACGTTCTTAACCTTGTGCTTATGGGCTATGGTACATATTCCTTTTAGATGATCAATATGCGAGTGTACACCACCATCAGAAAGCAGACCGATTAAGTGGAGCGGTTTATTATTTTGCCTTGCAAAGTCAAAAATCTCAAGCAAGGCCGGATGGGTGTCCAATTCATGTTCTGCAATGGCTTTATTTATACGAACCAAATCCTGATAAACTACTCGCCCAGCACCAATATTCATGTGGCCAACCTCGGAGTTCCCCATTTGTCCTTCAGGCAAACCAACCGCTAACCCGGAGGCCTGCAAGCGACTATTTGGAAAACGACTATACAGAGAGTCAACAAAAGGCGTCATGGCTTTATCAATAGCGGATACATTCGTATTGGTTGCAATACCCCACCCATCCAGTATCATCAAAAGCACTTTTTGTTTCATAACGTATAAAATCAGGGTGTAAATATACCATTGTAAATAAGCATTTGGGAGGGTTACTTATGGCG
The DNA here is from genome assembly GCA_964597075.1 of uncultured Roseivirgaceae bacterium. Taxonomy (GTDB): domain Bacteria; phylum Bacteroidota; class Bacteroidia; order Cytophagales; family Cyclobacteriaceae; genus UBA2336. The sequence continues at coordinate 8,740 of CAZQXC010000093.1, forward strand.
TAAATAGACATAGATGAAAACCTAATGTATTTCGTTTGAGAATGAGCATTATGGCATAATTTTGGGTTAATTTTACTGTTATGAAGAAGATTTTAATAGGAGGGTTGACAGTTTGGTTCATGGCCGCTATGCCGGTTTTTGCGCAGAGCAGCAACGTAGTAGAGCAGGTAAAAGAGTCTATAAAAGCAGGCAGCGCAAAAGAATTGGCCAAACACCTTAATGCTTCTGTTGATGTAACGATAGACGGAAAACCGAATTACTACAGTAAAGTCCAGGCAGAGTTTGTCTTGCGCGACTTCTTTAAGGCTAATCCTCCCTCTGAGTTTAACATTATCCTCGAGGGCTCGTCCAAGGGTGGCCAGCCATATGCTATTGGCCAGTATACAAGTGGAGCCAATACGTTTAGGGTCTGGATGAAGATTAAAGTGGTCGGTAATCAATCCCTAGTTCAGGAGATTTCCTTTGATAAAAAATAGCCTGGAATTTCTTTAAAATAATCCCCTTTAGTCTCGTGGGTTTGTAACCCTACTCTATTTTTGCGGTGTGAAACCGTATTACATAACAACAGAATTTCTGCGGACGTTTATTCAAGCTGCGCTTGCTGAAGATGTAGGGGATGGTGATCACTCAACGCTCGCCTCTATTCCGGCAGACAAGTTTGGGAAGGCAAAGCTTCTGGTTAAAGATAATGGCATTCTTGCCGGGGCAGCGCTGGCCCAAGAGATTTTTAAGCAATATGACAATCAACTTGAAGTTAAGGATGCCCTGCCCGATGGCAGCGTTGTAACACGAGGTGACATAGCTTTTGTCGTTAAAGGAAGCATACGCTCAATACTAGCTACCGAGCGATTAGTACTCAATTGTATGCAACGTATGAGCGCTATTGCTACACTCACCAATCAATTAGTGTCCATCGTGGAGGGTACGGGCGTTAACCTTTTGGATACCCGTAAAACTACCCCCAATTTCCGGCTGCTGGAAAAGTGGGCCGTGCTTATTGGAGGCGGCCAAAACCATCGTATAGGTTTATACGATATGATTATGCTTAAGGATAATCATATTGATATGGCCGGTGGCATTGAGCAGGCAATCATTC
>CAZQXC010000094.1:0-9736 GCA_964597075.1 uncultured Roseivirgaceae bacterium
ACCGTGCCAGCCAGTTGGGAATGTAGATGTCAAAATTGTGGCGCGTAGAGGTAGAGTACTTTCGTGCCCATAGCGTGAGGGGGCAGAAGTTTTTAACGCGTAACAGCACCAGGCCTTCTGCTACAAAACAGCAGCGCAGAAAGCCAACAACAAGCCCTCAGCTTCGTGCAAAGCGTAATAGCGGGCCAATGTCTCCTGCATCGGCAGCTTTAACGGCTGTCAGGTATTCCTTTCTCATCGCTCCGGCTTTTGCCAAATTCGTTTTCGCTCCCCAGCTAAAGCCCGGTTGTCCAAAAATATGTTCGAGGAGTAAATCGGCCATCATTCGTGAGTGGCGTCCATTGCCATTGGCGAAGCAATGAATGGATACCATGCGGTGCTTAAACCGAACCGCCAGTTCATCCGGAGGATACGTATCCTGATCAATCCAATACCTGCAATCACCTAACAACATCCGAAGTTGTATCGGTATCGCTGGCCAGTCTATACCGATGTTTTTGTTAGTCATTCTGAAGTGACCGGCCCATGCCCAAACAGTACCATACATTTTTTTATGAACACGCTTAACGAATTTTTCGGTAAGCAATTCATCCGGCCTGAACGTTCGGGTTAAGGTCCATTGAATGGCTTTTTCAATGTTGCGTTGTTCAAACTCATCCAGCTCACCATGCGTAGCAATAGAAGGAATCAACAAGCCTTCTTTTTCCTCCTCTTCCAGGGGCGTTTGTCCGTCAATCCATTCAAATGCTAATCCCATAAGTATCGGGGCATTTCTCGCTTTAGCTCATCGGCCAGTTCGCGTATGTCATGTTCAAGCTGCTCCTTGCGTACACCCTGATCTTCCAGCTTCATGGTTGTGTCCGTGCGCATCACAATTTTTCTGGCTACGCGTAAAGCTTGCTTATCCACCATGTGCGCAACAGTACGTTCAGCCGGCACAAAAGCATACACCAGTTTCATATCCATGGCCTGCGCCACTTCGCGTAAGGATGCCAGGGTAATGTTTCCATTCCTTTCGCGCACTTCAATTTCCTGAGCGCTTTGCGCTGTAATGCCCAGCCGATTTCCCATTTGCCGGAACGACATTTTCAAAGCCGTACGAATTCCATGAATCCAGCCCTGGGCCGGAGCCTCCGGAAAAGCCGACAGACTGGCCATTTTCCTGTCTAATTGATCAATTTGTAGCTTTCTTGAGTTTTTCATAAGGCTATAGCCTGATATATAGGATACAAATATCAGTATATTACCTGATAAATACACTATGTATATCAGGATATTACCTGATATTAAAATGGAGAATCAGCCAACAATATATCTAAACTGCCTCTGTAGTGATGATTATCCAAAGCTATTTTTCCTCTTCCTGACTTTCCGAGGCTGAAGCTGCAACAGGAGTATACTATCCCATGTTACCCCACCAACCGATACACCAGGATCACCATCACCACCCCCAGCAAACTGCTGTAAATAGGCTTGTTGTATTTCGCCAGCCAATTGGGAATGTAGATGTCAAAATTGTGGCGGGTAGACGTGGAGTACTTTCGAGCCCATAGGGTGAGGGGGCAGAAGTTTTTAAATAGCAGCAACACTAATCCTTCCAACACAAAGCAGCCCAGGCCTATCCACACCCAGTGGTCAATCCGGTTGGTGATAACGGCATAGAGCAGGTAAAAAATTACCACGTTAAAGAACACCCAAATGAGGGTGTGCAGGAGTTTGATGAAGATCAGTTTAGTGCGATCATCCATAGCAATAGGTGTACGCGAAATACGTGCCCCGGTACGAAAGTATGAATGACGTTTGTGTGCCGCAGGCACTGATCAATGTCAGGTTGGAATTGCCCGGGCTGTTCGGCAGAAAGGTTTCTCCCGACAGTGGTCGGGATCGCAATGACGTAACCTATTAGTTTAGTACGTCATTGCGCGGAACAGGATGGAATGCGGGAGGGGTGACAAAGCAATCCCTCACTATATCAGAGGAACAAAACTCATTACTTTGGGATTGCTTCTCCCGACAAAAGTCGGGATCGCAATGACGTAACCTATTAGTTTAGTGCGTCATTGCGCGGAACAGGAAGGAATGCGGGAGGGGTGACAAAGCAATCCCTCACTACATCAGAGGAACAAAACTCATTACTTTGGGATTGCTTCGCTCCATCGCACATCCAACCCTGCCGCTCGCAATGACGAACTCACCAGTTCTTGATGTCCTCATACAAATCTCGCCACTCCGGGTTTATCGAATTAATCAACTTTTCTTTGCCCTTACGTGAACCTCCTTTAATCTGCTTCTCCCGATCAATGGCTTCTTCAATAGAAGGAAGCACTTCTTAATACACCAACTTTTTCACATTATACCGCGAAGTAAAACTGTTTGGATATTTGCCATCCTTATGTTCTAAAACCCGACTTAGTAAATCAGCTGTAACTCCGGTATAAAGCACCGTATTTCCAATGTTGGTCATGATATATACACAGCCACCTCTCTGCATTTTCGAATATAACATTCCATTCTCAATTTAGGCCAAATAGGACTTAAACACCATGAGATCGCCTGCCTGTTCGGGACAGGCTTCTCCCGACTGGTCATAATCGCAATAACGAAACCACAATAATTACACGTCATTGCGCCTGTCCGCCTGTGGCGGGAGGAACAGTAGGGAATTGAGGGAAGGGTGACAAAGCAATCCCTCACTACATCATAAGAACAAAACTCATTACTGTGGGATTGCTTCTCCCGACAAAAGTCGGGATCGCAATGACGTAACCTATTAGTTTAGTGCGTCATTGCGCCTGTCCCGATCGATGCATCGGGGAGGTACGCAAAAGAGTCTTAATCAATTTCACAAATAGTTCCGTGACGCCTCCTGGCCGAACATGCAGGAAGCAGTCCCTCGTTATACCATGAGTGCTAAACAAGAGATTTTGATTTTCTGCCACATCTCTTGATTTGGGAAATCAGAAACTTCACTGGTTTTGTGTAATACCATTGTAAATTATGATCTTGTTGCCCAATTCCGAAACATGCACCTCTACGAAAACATACACACCGAAACCACGGAAGATGTTATTCAAAAACTAAAAACCTCTGCAAAAACTGGCCTTTCGGCTGATGAAGCGAAGGCGAGATTGGCGGAATATGGGCCAAACGAGCTGGAAGAAAGGGTAAAGAAATCCGCCTGGAAAATGCTGCTCGGCCAGTTTATGGAGACGATGGTGGTGATTTTGATTATTGCCGCTATTATTTCCGGATTCCTGGGAAAGGAAATTGAAACGATTGCCATTGCAGCCATTGTAGTGCTTTTTGCCATTTTAGGTTTTGTGCAGGAGTACCGGGCGGAAAAAGCCATGGCTGCACTCAAGCAGTTAGCCGTTCCCTTTGTGCGGGTTATCCGCGATGGCTTAACAAGCGAAATCTCTGCCAAAACTCTGGCGCCCGGAGATATTATTGTGCTGGAGGCCGGAAACATTGTGCCGGCTGATGTACGGTTTGTAGAAACCGTAAGCCTGAAAATTCAGGAGGCAGCGTTAACGGGCGAGTCTGATCCGGTGGATAAACGATCGCAGGCTATCGATAAAACTGATACCGCCTTAGGCGACCGGTTTAATATGGCGTATATGGGCACGATCATAACGATGGGTCGTGGCAAAGCGGTGGTGGTACGCACCGGCATGCACACCGAAATTGGCAAGATTGCCAACATGATACAGGAAGTTGAGAAAGGAAGAACACCGCTTCAGAACAAATTAGACCAGCTCGGTAAATGGCTAGCCGTGGCAGGTGGTGTTGCCGCACTCATGGTGCTCACGGTGGGCTTGCTGAAGGGTGAATCACTATCTCATATGTTTTTGGTGGGCATAAGTGTTGCTGTAGCTGTGATCCCCGAAGGCTTGCCGGCTGTTGTTACCATAACACTGGCATTAGGTGCGCAAAAAATGCTGAAGCAAAATGCGTTGATACGTAAGCTCCCCGCGGTAGAAACATTAGGATCGGTTACGGTGATCTGTTCGGATAAAACCGGCACCCTAACAGAAAACAAAATGTCGGTGACTTCCATGGAAGCAACCGGAGTATCACTCCGGGCGTTTCCTTCTGATGGCATTGATTTACCCAACATCCAACTCAATTTATTAATCGGATTACTTTGTAACGATGCGGACATCCGGCTAACCGAAAATTCGAAAACTGTGATAGGCGAGCCAACAGAAGCGGCTTTGGTTGACGCAGCATTACAAGTGGGGATGAACAAACCCGAACTTGAATTGAAGTTGCCACGGGTGGGCGAAGTTCCATTCAGCTCTGAGCGGATGCGCATGACAACCGTTCACAAACAATCAGGTAACGATGCTGAAATTCTCCTACGGGTCGGCCTGAATCAGTCGGAGTATATCGCTTTCATAAAGGGAGCCGTTGATGGTCTGTTGAGAATATCCAATCGTGTTAAAACTAACGATGGTGTTGAGCCCCTGAACGAACAGTGGATTGGTCGAATAAAAAATGCCCATGACGAACTCGCCTCACAGGGAATACGCGTGCTGGGGCTAGCTTATAAGGAATTGAATGATTCGGTTGATGTCAATGATCCGGATGAGGTGGAAACAGCCGTTGTGTTTTCCGGTATTGTAGGATTGATAGATCCTCCCAGGGCTACTGTCAAGGCTGATGTCAAAAAATGTATTCAGGCAGGCATCCGTCCGGTGATGATCACAGGCGATTATCCCCTTACCGCTATGTCTATCGCCCACGAACTTGGCCTCCCTACTGCAGCGGGGTATCTTACCAGTGAGCATCTTAGTACAATGTCCGACAAGGAGTTGGAAGAGAAGGTCAAACACGTTAGTATTTTCGCACGGGTATCTCCTCAGGATAAATTGAAGATTGTAACAGCGTTTCAAAATTTAGGTGAAGTGGTGGCCATGACCGGTGATGGCGTAAACGATTCTCCCGCACTGAAAAAAGCAGACATAGGTGTGGCCATGGGTATTACGGGTACGGATGTATCGAAGGAGGCGTCAGACATGGTATTGCTGGATGACAACTTTGCCACCATTGTAACGGCCGTAGAAGAAGGGCGGGCGATTTTTGACAACCTAATCCGGTTTATTAAATTTTCACTGGGTGGCAACCTTGGAAAGGTTTTGGTGATGCTGTTTGCTCCGTTTATTGGAATTACCATTGCCTTAAGTCCGCTGCAGTTGCTATACCTGAACTTACTTACGGATGGATTAATGGGACTAGGCCTGGGAATGGAGCCATCGGAAAAAAATAATATGCAACGGCCACCACGGTCGGTTAAAGACCCGGTGCTTAATAAACCGGCTATTATACATGTTACGTGGATAGGCCTTTTGATCGGGGCTATTTCTTTGACAGTAGGCTACTTCTATTTTGATCCTGCTCAAACTGACGACCCCTGCTGGCAGACGATGGTATTCGCCACAATAGGGTTCACGCAGATCGGTCATGCCCTTGGCTTACGGGCTTCCGGTTACTCCGTTTTCTCGTTAACCTCCAACATCGTTTTTACCATTGTGATTGTTGTGACACTGATTCTTCAGTTAGCGGTAATATATGTTCCCTTTTTCAGGATATTCTTTTCGCTCACACCTTTAGATCCTGCTGACCTTGGCCTAACTATAGTTTTGGGATTGTTTGTGATGGCATGTGTTCAACTTGAGCGAAGGTGGTTAAGTCGGGGTTATAAAGAAAAAAGTTATGCTTGAATGGTATAAGTCTTAGACTTGGAATTTAAATTTTACTCCTCCTTCAAAATCACCGGAAAATCCTGGCCTCGCGAAAACGTAAACGGATACTGTGGTTTGCCTTTCAATTGCCTGGTCATTTCCGGAACCTGATCATCGAGGTAGGATTTCAATTCGTATATAGTAACCTTGCCATCCATCGGGGCGCCATCAGCCGCACCTTCCAACGCCTTGATGAGCACATAGGTAAAAAGCCCATGCCCTAGTTCAGCAAACTCTGTCGCAAACTGCTCACTGCCGGCCGAGGCCAGCACATGGATTCCCGCACTGCGCGATAACTGCGCAATGGCTTTTTCTTCCGCAGCACCACGTGTTGCCAATAACTCCACTGACCCCCCCGACTGGCACGCGTCCATAATTATCATCTGCTTCAGCGCAGCAATGTTCTGGAATTTTCCCTGGAGCATGGCAGCATCAATAGCTTCCCTCTCCAGCGACTTAATATCGTATAGTCGAATGCTTTCGGAAGGGATGAAAAAGAAACGGTTATCTGCCATACTACCGTGCCCGGCATAATAAAAGATAAACACATCTTCGGGCTTAACCTGTGTGGCCAGTTTATCAAGCGTTTGTAAAATATTCACCTTGCTGGCTTCTTCATCGTACAGTGCATGCACTTCCAATGATTTGAAGATGCCCTTCGTATTTTCCATCAACACGTTCTTAAACGACTCGGCATCGGGCCGTGCATAGTTCAGCTCAAGTTTGCTGTTTTTGTACTTGTTGATACCCACCACAAACAAATGGCATGTGCCGGGCTTCAACGGCAACTCCGCCATTACCGTCATGCTGTGCGTAGCCGACTCCACCCGCTCAAGGTTAAAGGCCGAAGCGCTGAAGGTATTTTCACCACCCACCAAGGCAATCACCTCTTTTACGATAACCTGTTCACCCTTCTTATACTTTTTGCGTTCCGGTGGTTTGCTTAACGCAATGCTCTTGCCATTATGCAACAACTTTATTTCATCAACACCTCCGCCTTTTTCCGTTATCCGCACAAATACTTCCGCGCTTTTCGAATCCGCAGTGGGAAGTACTGCTACCCGCACATCGGGTGGCGGAGAGCTTTGTAGTTTTCCTTGCAGTGTTTTCTGCTGAGTACCCGCGCCACGGCTTTTGTACAAACTTGGCAGTAGGTCGGGGCGAAAGAAGGTTTCAAAAAATTGTTCAACATCAAACGTGGTGAGGCCGCTAACAAAATGAATTTTATCGCGCGCATTGGCGGTAATGGAAAAATAACCATCACGTGTTTTCACCATCCAGTCGCGCTCGGCCAGATGAATGTGTTCATAGAATTCATTTTTGTTTTCCAGATTCCAGAATTTAGTAATACCATCAAGGCTATGGCTGATAAGTGTTTTATCGTCTTTGCTGATGGCCAGACTGGTAACGTCTGCCTGGTGCCCGCTAAGTTGGTAGAGTAAATTGCCGTTCACAGCGTTCCATACATTTATAACACGATCTGCACCGGCAGTGAAAATCCATTGTTCATGGTTACTGAAGATGGCCGTGTGAACACTACCTTCATGATTTGAAAGTTTCATGAGGCTCAGCCCGGTGGCGATGTCCCACAGGCGCACGGTGCCATCCCAACTGGCGCTGAGCAGACGCTGGCCATCCTTACTTTGTTGTATGGATGAGATGCCATCGGTGTGGCCAACGAATGAGCGCACCACTGATTTTGTGTCAGGCTCCCACATCTCCAGTGTTTTGTTCAGGCGTGCCACAAAAAAGTAAAGATTATTCTGGTGAAAGGCGGTGACAAAGCCCGAGTTGTTTTGCAGATCAATGTACTGCAATTGCTTACCTGTATTCGCATCAAAAATTTTTATGGTGGCGTCCCAGCTGGACGTAAGGATTTTTTTTCCATCGTAACTGAACCTTATATCAAATACCGGTTCGCGATGAGCTTTCCAACTTCGCAGGGAGTCGCCTGTTATTAAATCCCAGAGTATAACTTTTCCGTCCGCTCCACTGCTTACCATTACTTTTCCATCACCACTGAAATCAAAACAATAAGGCGCTTTATCATGACCGATGAATTCGTGTACCTGTTGGCCACTGGCCATATCCCACTGCTTTAATTTGGTGCCGAACTTCCCGCGAATGAGCGACTTGCCATCGGGCGCAATCTTCAATTCATTTTTTATACGGATGTAGCGTGCAATGTGCGATTCCCAGTAAAAGTTGGGATCATACAGTACACCACCCTTATCGCGTTCATTGAGTATTCCGGTGAAGACACTGTGTGGTGCATCCTCGAGGGTTCGCGCCTCAGCCAGGTTATTTTCCTTCACAAAAATCACCCGATCGTTTTGCAGGCTAAATAAACCCTGGTTGAATTTGGCATTCTCTTCTGTAGTAAACGTTCTGATCAGTGCACCATTCGTAGCATCAAATAACGAAGCGCTTTCCTCCTGGATGACCAGCAACGCTGATCCATCGGGATTAATGGCCAGACCCTGAATGTCCTCCACTTCAGAAACAAGTAGCTTTTGTAATTCACCGGTAGAGAGATCATATTTCTTTAATGCACCGCGATGTGAAGCGAGGTACAAAAATTTACTGTCGGGGCTGAATACACTGTATGAGGGGCAACCACCGCAGTAGCCATCTTCACGCTTTAGCGCGTATCGCAATTCAAAACTTCGGGCATCAAAAACCTGAGCAACGTGATTATCCTCGGCAATGGAAAACCATTCACCGTTACCACTCACTGCAAACTGCACACCCGAACCTGTTCCCTTATTAGGACCGACTTTTATCTTCTTAATGATTTTCTTTTCAGGAATGCTGAACACAAAGGCTTCCCACGGATAACCCCCGATCAACAAATGCTTACCGTCAGCCAAAAAAGCAATGGAGGTAAGCAAATCGCCCATAGGCTCAGATCGGTACAGTGTTTCCCCGGTTTGGATGTTCCACAACCGGAAGGTCTCATCGTTGGCACAACTTGCCAGCGTTTTACCGTCAGGGCTAAAGGCAATGCTTCGCACAGAAGCCGTATGTCCGAGCAGGTTTCTTATTTCGCGGGTGTTGTTCAGGTTCCAGAGCTTAATGGATTTATCGCGGCTGCCGGTAGCCAGAATGGTACTGTCAGGATGCAGCGCCAGGCACAACACCGACTGATCATGACCTTTTTGAATAACAGTTTCAACCTGTGTTACCTGTGCTATTACGCTAAGCGAAATGAAAGCAAAGGTGATGATAACGTGTAATCGGAAGGTCATAAAATGAAAGGTTAGAATAGAATTCCAAGTTACGAAATCTGAAAGGAAAGGAGCCAACCACAATAATGGGGCGTGACCGTAACTCTACTTAAAATTACTCACCAAAATACCCTATACTTTTTGCCATCAACCCCGCCAGCAGTGGAATAATGAACAGCAAAAGAATTTCAAGGCGCAGCATCCAGAAAATTTTACCGGGAATCGATGCAACTTCCTGCGGATCGCCTTTGCGGTTTTTCAAAAAGAAAACTGTTGGGTAAATGGAGAGTAGTCCTATACAGACGAAAAGCGTGACCTTCACATGAAAAATCCAGTTCTTACTGTAAAACTCAGCGGGCTTTCCAAAACTGCCTAGCCAAAGGGTTAATCCTGCACCTAATAAAACCAATGCCGCTATTCCATACACACCATCAATGCGAGCCAACCTTCCAATCTCCTTTCGGGTTAGCTCTTTCTTTAACAGCAAGTGCTCTGAAATGAGGGTAGCAGCAATAGTAAAGATGCTGATGAAGTGAATGTAACGAAGAAGAAGTTCGGTGGTCATGTGCGTTGAAGTCTCTTTTGATAAAACGTATCACACGCAAAGTGACCGGTGTTTCCGCAGGGTCCGGGAATTTTTTCAAATCCATTATTTTCATACAGCTTCATGGCGCCCTTCATGGTATTAAATGTTTCCAAGTAGCAATAAGTAAAACCAATTTCAGTAGCTGCCTTCAGGCATAAATTCAACACCTCTTGCCCCCA
>CAZQXC010000095.1:0-9565 GCA_964597075.1 uncultured Roseivirgaceae bacterium
CTGTTCATGATCTTTTTCAACTTGAAAAATTCAATCACCTGAACTGGGAACAATCCTGGATGATCATTGAGTCTGCCAAACAACTAGCCGACCGGGACATGCATCCCTACTTCAGAGAAATGGATGTTCACAACGTACAGTACGATGGCAATGGAAGTGTGAAGACTCATCCTCAGTTAAAAAGCATAATCCAAAATGGTGCTGAACAAGGTTGGATCAGCGGATCAGCTAAACTCATTCATAGTGGCTTGCAACTGCCGATGATGATTTTTAATTCCGGACATCATATTTTTTCTTCTGCCAATAACGGTGCTATCGGCTACATGGGCCTTACGGCTGGTGCTGCAGCACTGATCAACAGCTTTGGCAATGAAGAACAACACAACCTTTTCGTTCCTAACATGTATGAGGGTAAGTGGCAAGGTACCATGGCGCTTACCGAACCTCAGGCGGGTAGTTCACTATCCGATATAACAACAACGGCAATTCCTTTGGTGGATGGTTATTATAAAATAAAAGGACAAAAGATATTCATCTCTGGCGGACAACACGAAGCCTGCGAAAACTTTATACACCTTACCCTCGCGCGCATTGAAGGAGCACCTGCCGGTACTAAGGGTATTTCATTATTTATTATACCCAAATTCTGGCCCGGAGAAAACGGTGAACTTACCTACAACGATGTATTTTGTGCCAGTGACTTTCAAAAACTGGGTCAGCGCGCCTATGCCACTACACATCTTGTATTTGGGGATCAGGACAAGTGCAAAGGCTGGCTGGTAGGTGAACCGCACAAAGGGCTAGCCTATATGTTTCAAATGATGAACGAGGCCCGAATCAGTGTAGGCATGGGGGCAATTACCATTGCACAGGCTGCTTATTTTGCTGCATTGGAGTATGCTCAGGAGCGCCCACAAGGAAGATTGCCTAGTGAAAAAGATCCGCTAAAACCCCCTACCCTGATCATTCATCATGCCGATGTACAGCGTATGTTACTTACGCAAAAGGCCATTGTTGAAGGGGGCCTTGCCTTATCGATGGAATGCAATCGTCTATTTGATCTTGCTCATGGAGCAAATGATAACGAAAAACAAGAAGCCTGGCTCTTGCTTGAAATTTTAACTCCTATCGTTAAAGCCTGGTGTTCAGAGCAGGCCAATCGGTCAGCTGCATTGGCCATTCAGGTTTTTGGCGGCTATGGATACACCATGGATTTTTCTGCGCAACAGTTTTATCGCGACCTCAAAATTTACACCCTGTACGAAGGCACAACCGGTATTCAGGCGCTTGATTTGCTGGGAAGAAAAATGTTGATGGAAAAAGGGAAAGCGCTGGCACTGCTGTCAGCAAAGATCAACGAAACCATTAAGCATGCACGCACTCATGAAGAACTCCATGAATATGCCAATTCTCTGGAGGAAGAAGTGAATCGCGTCAGTGAAGTGTTTAATCACCTGAGTAATTTTATAAAAGAAGGCGATATTGACCGCTATTTATCGGACGCAACCGTATTCATGGAAATGATGGGGAATATTGTTGTGGCGTGGCAATGGCTGAAGCAATCGGTGCACGCACAAATACAATTAAACCATAAGAATTTTGAACACCAGCAGCGTGCATTCTATGAGGGCATTATCCATACCATGAAGTTTTATTTCCGGTATGAATTACCCCATGCGGAAGCCTGCGCTAAAACCTTGTTGCATCCCGACTACCTGATCAATCTGAAGCAAAAGGAAGTGCTGTTCTAAAACACGCTCATTATTTCTTTGCTTTAGGGTGGACCAGCTTCATCTCTTTCACCAAGTGCCCCGCACCGGCATACTTATCAACAATAAACAAAATGTAGCGGATATCTACCATAATGTTCCGACAAATAGAAGGATCATAATTTATGTCGCTCATGGTTCCCTCCCACACCCTGTCGAAATTTAGTCCCACGAGATTTCCCCAGGCATCTAATGCAGGACTACCTGAGTTTCCGCCCGAAGTATGGTTGGCAGCAATAAAATTCACAGGTAGTTTGCCGTTAACACCATAGTGTCCGTAATCCTTCTTTTTATATAGATCAATGAGTTTTTCAGGTAAATCAAATTCATAGTCACCGGGCTTATATTTTTCCATAACACCCTCCAGGTACGAATAGTAATCGAACCGGATACCATCACGGGGTACATAACTATCTACTTTACCATAGGTTAAACGCAGGGTACTGTTGGCATCAGGATAAAAACGCTTTTCTTTAAATACTTCCATTTGCGCAGCCATATAACTACGCTGTAAAGCATTGATCCTGTCCTGAATAGGATTTAGATTCTGTTGTACCTGGTTTTGATAAACGCTCTGCATATCGAGAAATAACTGAACGATGGAATTATTCCGTATACTTTCCACCACCTCCTTCGCAGGTTTATCCAATAAACTCAACGTTCGTTGCTGGTCATCGAGGTCAGTTTCAGCAAATAAAGCTTTGGTAAGTTTTCCATAATCACTCTGATGCGTCTTTAACTTTTCGCGCAGCAGCCCAGATTGGAACTTTTCGTCCTGATCATTTACATACAGTGTTAACAACACCTCCATCATTTTTTGATCCACCACCGGGCTGTAATCACCATAAAATGATGTTAACCTGCTTTTAACTTGTGGCCAGCGAGTACTATAGCCACTTTCACCTTCTTTATCATAGGCTGAAACCAGAGCATTGAGTTGCGCTGCTATGGTAAACAGTTCAATGCGACTTACTATTTCTGTATAATAATCACGGGCCAACCCATAGGGTTTAAGCTCACCATAACCTGAATTAAGCTCATTTAATAAATGACCATATTTTGATTTAAGCTCAGGATTGGCATTTACACGATTATTAAAATCAACTTCAAGTTTTTTCTTTCGTCCAACACCATCCACCCTGTTGAGGCCCAGCAATTCGCCCTGCCACTTCTTCCACGCATTGGAAACCGAAGCCCACTTGGCGGCATACTGTATTTTGATTTGATCATCAGTTCGCATAGCAGCATCCATAACCTGCAAAACATGATCTCGTATTTTGATTTTAGCAGGATTATTAACTTCTATAAGTTGTTCAACAGCAGCGCTGGGCAGGTACTGATTCGTGCGCCCCGGAAATCCGAATACCATGGTAAAGTCATCTTGAGAAACACCATCCAGTGAAATGGACAACGAGCGTTTTGGTTTATACGGAACATTATCGGGCGAATAGGCAGCCGGCATATTGTTCTTATCGGCATAAATCCGAAACATGGAAAAATCACCCGTGTGGCGCGGCCACATCCAGTTATCCGTATCCTTACCAAAATTGCCTATGGAAGAAGGTGGAGCACCAACCAATCGAACATCGCGATACGTCTCGGTTACAAATAAGTAATATTGATTTCCCTCAAAGAAAGGTCGTACCAGAATATCCTGATACGTCTCTCGCTTGGCTGCACTACGTACAGCACTAATATTTTTATCAATCTGCGATTGGCGTTCGCTTTCAGACATGCCACCAGTTACGCCATTCACCACTGTTGAGGTGACATCATCAATACGCACAATGAAGGTTACAAATAAATTGGGATTGGGTAACTCATCTTTCAATGACATGGCCCAAAAACCATTATCGATGTAGTTATTCTGTAGCGTGGTGTGACTTTGAATAGCACCAAAGCCGCAATGGTGGTTCGTCAGCACCAGTCCTTGTGATGAGATAACCTCACCTGTACAAAATCCACTAAAGCTTACAATGGCATCTTTTAAGCTGCTCCTGTTAATGCTGTAAATGTCCTCAGCACTGATCTTCATCCCCATACCCCTCATCTCCTTTTCGTTGAGTTTGGCGAGCAATAAAGGCAACCACATGCCCTCATCGGCAATAGCCAGTGTACGGATGAACAATAAGCCAAAAAGAACAAACCCTTGAATCGATTTCATATTTATAAATGTTTACTTGAATTCCCTTAATAAAATCACGAATCAAGTTACTATTTCTTGTACATTTCAAAAGCATTAAAAAGCAATTAGATGATCCATATAGATACATATAAAGCCAATTAATTAGTCATCGCGGGCTTGACCCGCGAACTCACTCATCGCTGGGATGCCGGCTCAAAGGCCGGCATGACATATAGGTATATTTGCGGACTATCAGTAAAGACAATTACAAAACAAAATCACTATGAAAACAGCACTAATAACCGGAGGAAGCAAAGGCATTGGTTTAGGCATTGCCGAAGTATTGGTGAAGAACGGATGGCATGTAGGTATAACGGGGCGCGAACAAAAGACGCTAGACCAGGCTATTGCCCAGTTAAATACCCTTAAGCAAGATCATGCTTTGGGTATTGTCGCTGATGTACGAAACCTGGGCGACCAGCAATCCGCCATAGAAAAATTAATGGACACCTGGGGACAACTCGATGTATTGGTAGCCAATGCCGGCATTGGCCATTTTGGATCGATTGAAGAACTTACCTCAGAGCAGTGGCATGAAACAATGGACACAAATCTGACCGGTGTATTCTATAGCATTAAGGCTAGTTTACCCGCATTAAAAAAATCAAGGGGCTACATCATTACCATTGCCAGCCTGGCAGGCACAAACTTCTTCGCGGGTGGAAGCGCCTATAATGCCAGCAAATTCGGACTGGTTGGGTTTACACAGGCTGTGATGATGGATGTTCGTTCCTATGGCATTAAAGTCAGCACCATTATGCCAGGTTCAGTGGCCACCTATTTCAACAACCATACTCCTGTACCGGAAGATGCCTGGAAAATTCAACCCGAGGATATCGGGCAACTGGTATTGGATCTGTTAACCATGAACCCCCGTTCGTTGCCCAGTAAAATTGAAGTACGTCCGAGTAGTCCTCCTGGAAAATAATCCCGATATGTAACCAAGGTTACACATGTTAACCCAAACTCTGTTACTTAAGTTACAGAGCTACAGTATTATATGATATTAATCACAGCTTGTAATGAGCACGGTCATTACTTTTCAAAATGGATGCGTCTACTTTTGAACAACCAATCGACAAGAACCAATTATGAAAAAAATTGTAATACTCGGGGCCGGCACGGCCGGCACCATGATGGCCAACAAACTTTATCGGAACCTGAACAAGGAAGTTTGGAAAATCACTATTATTGATAAAGATGAAAATCACTATTACCAGCCCGGCTTTATTTTTATTCCTTTCGGAATTAATAAGCCTGAAGATGTAGTCAAACCTAAAAAAGACTTCATACCCTCTGGGGTAAACTTCATTATTGACGAGGTTGTCAAAATAAATCCAGATGAAAATCAAGTAATAGTAAAGGCAGGTTCTATACTTTCCTATGATTTACTGATCATTGCCACCGGAACAATTCCTGTTCCAGAAGAAACAGAAGGCTTAAAAGAAGAACTGTGGTATAAAGACATCTTTGATTTCTATACATACGAAGGAACCACCAAACTTGCCAAAAAACTTGAAACCTGGGAAGGAGGAAACCTGGTGATAAACCTGGCCGAGACCATTATTAAATGCCCGGTAGCTCCACTTGAATTTACTTTTTTAGCCGAAGCATATTTTACGGAAAAAGGTATGCGTGATAAAGTAAACATCACGTATGTAACACCCTTATCCGGTGCATTTACCAAACCAAAAACTACTGCCCTATTAAGTAAATTAATGGAGGAGCGAAATATAAAAGTAGTTCCTGATTTTTACTTGCAACGCGTTGACAACAAACGGAAGGTTCTTATTTCATATGACGATCTGGAAGTCCCCTTTGATCTTCTTGTTTCCATTCCGGTAAATAAAGGAGATAAGGCTATTGAAAGCAGTAACATGGGTGATGAGGATGGTCTTAATTTCATCCCCACAGACAAACACACCTTACAGCACAAAACGCATGAAAATGTATTTGTGCTAGGCGATGCCACCAACCTGCCCACCTCAAAAGCCGGATCAGTAGCACACTTTGAAGCTGAGATCCTAACCGATAATATTTTAAGCTATATCAACGGACAACCGTTGGAAGCCAAATTTGATGGTCATGCAAATTGCTTTATAGAAACAGGATATGGTAAAGGAACGCTGATCGACTTTAACTACGAGACAGAACCCCTCCCCGGTAAATTTCCTTTTGCATTCTTTGGTCCGATGAGTCTGCTCAAAGTGAATCGTGCCAACCACTTGGGAAAACTGGCTTTCAAGTGGGTTTACTGGCATATGCTCTTAACTGGAAAAAAACTACCGGTTAGTACCAATATGTCGATGAGCGGAAAAATTGTAGAAGCGTAATCAACAACCTTAAAAATCAATTATATGGAAACGTTAACACTAGCAGGAAAAGCAGTTGATGTAAATGCCGAAGGGTATCTCACCAACATGGATCAATGGACACCGGAACTGGCGCGCGAAATGGCGACTCAGTACAATATTGAATTGACCGATAAACACTTTGAAGTATTAAACTGGCTGCGTACCAAACAAAAGGAAGGTGTACAACTAAGTATGAGAAAATTAGGTAACTCCGGCCTTGTAGACATTAAACAGTTTTATGCCTTGTTCCCTGGAGGCCCGCTTAAAATCTCCAGCAAACTTGCTGGAATTCCCAAGCCTGCCAGTTGTGTATAATTCATTAACCACAAAATTTCTAAAACTATGACAACTACAATGGAAAAACCGGTTACCAAAGAAACTGAAGTACCGGTTAATAAAGATAAAGGAAAATTGAAAAAAGTATTGATCATTTGCTCTAAAGGAAAATTAGAGGACGTATACGCTGCCTTGGTTATGGCCAATGGCGCATTAATGGAAGGTCTTGAAGCTAAGATGTTCTTTACCTTTTTTGGACTGGAAGCCATCACCAAAAAAAATGCCGACCACTTGCATACGGCCACCGTAGGCAATCCGGCTTTCATGCCGGGCATGCCCACCATGGTAGCGGGCTTACCTGGTTTTGAGGCATTCGCTTCCTACATGATGAGGAAGGAGATGGATAAATTGGATATGCCCCATGTTACCGAGTTTATCCAGATGATTGATGCGGGTGGTGGCGAAATTTATGCCTGCAAACTTGCTGCTGATATGTTTCATCTTAAGCAGGAAGATCTGCTGGATGAAGTAAAAGGAATCATAACCGTTGGTGATATGTATGCCCTGGCCGATGGCGAGGGAACACAGATCATCTTCATATGATTGGTTCTGTTGAGGTTGACCGCCCCGAGCAATTGGGGCGGTTTTTTTTACCCCAGGCAGGCTGGCCTTGCCCTCTTCTTCAGAAATGGCTGCTTACGTTACACGTACAAGGTGAAGCTATAGGCGTCTGCTAGGGCATACCTGTTCACATTCACATCAAAAATAATATATCTTGCCACGTCATGGAACCATCATCGCGTAAACATCTAAATCAAAATAAATATGAACAAAATATTTGCTGAACATGCCCCTTCGGCCATTGGCCCATACAGCCATGCGATACAATCGGGTAATCTGATATTCTGCTCCGGACAAACACCGCTCAATCCCAAAAGCATGCTGATTGAGGGCGACACTGTTTCGGAACAAACTACCCTTGTTCTGACTAACCTTGAAACTGTTTTAAAAGCCACTGGATGTGACCGTTCTCATATTATAAAAACATCGGTGTTTTTGAAAAACTTTGCCGATTTTGACAAAATGAACAAAGCCTATGAGGCATTCTTTGGTGATCATAAACCTGCACGAACTACCGTAGAAGTAAGTCGCCTGCCGAAAGATGCTTTGGTAGAGATTGAATGCGTGGCCGAACTGAAAATCTGAACGATCCGATAACTGACTTACAACAAGGACTCACGAACGCGTTCCAGAAGGGCTTTCGTGGCCAGGATACCCTCTGCTTCTGACAATTTCTTTCCTTCATATTCAATACCGATAAATCCGCTATAGCCACTGGTTTTTACAATGGAGAGCATTTTGTTGTAATCGGTTTCTATACAATTTCCATCTTCATCAAAATCGTAACTTTTAGCACTCACCCCTTTGGCGTACGGCATCATTTCTTCAACCCCCTTATAGCGGTCGTACATCTCAAGACACGTGGTGCCATCCTCCGACCGTTGAATGCAAAAATTCCCAAAGTCGGGTAATGTACCACAGTTATCCATACTCGTTCCTGCAATTACCTTAGTAAGCCATTGCCCATTAGAAGAATAGCTGCCATGATTTTCGACAATAACATTAATACTGTAGTCTTTTGCAAATTCGGATAACATCCGCAGCCCATCAGTTGCTGCCACAGCTACTTCCTCTGGTGTTCCCTCTCCAAATGCATTAACCCTAATCGAATGACATCCCAGAAATTGAGCAGCTTCCACCCACTTCTTGTGATTATCTACTGCCTCATTTCGCTTGGTCGTATCCAGATCACCAAGGTAACCTTCCCCATCGCACATAATGAGCAAGCTTATAACACCATTGTCATCACACCTCTTCCTTAACTCAGTTAAATAGGCCTGATCTTGTGCTTTGTCCTTGAAAAACTGATTAACATATTCGATTGCAGAAATGCCATAATCATTTTTCGCAACAGCAGGAAAATCAAGGTTTGTGAACTCATTTGCGTTGAGTGCTCTATGCAGCGACCATTCTGCCAGCGATATTTTAAAAAACATTTCAGAAGGTTTTTCAGTTGATTTAGATGAACAGGAAGTTGCAAGCGCTGGAATAAAGGTGGCTCCCAGTGTGGCTAATCCCAGGTTGCGTAGAAAAAGTCTGCGGTTAGTTTCGTTTCTCATAGTTTCAAATTTGCAAAATAATATTAATGATATCTGCCCAATTATTTAAGCGGTGAAAACGGAAGCGTCTTAAAATATTTTGATTCTAAAAGCTCCACAATGGGTCCGCTAACTTCAGAAGCATCCCGTACCCTTTTCCAGTCAGGATCATCACGAAATTCATCAAACGATTTCTTTGCATCAGCAACACTTTTGTGCGCCAGCAGGTAAATCAACTTAGGTTGAGCATTTTCAGGTTCCACGGTATACCAGTAAACTACATTGGTCATACCGTGACGTTCAAATAATACCCGTGTATGATCACGGAAACGGGCGTTAATCGCATCTACTCTCCCCGGATGCATATAGTAAGTCCTCAACTCAAATATTCGTTCTTCAGTGGCTAGCTTAGCAATACCTGAACTTAGCTCAGGAGCCAGGGCCATAAATGTTTGATCAATTTTAACCAGCAATGGTCCGTTTGCCTCCGATTGCTTATACACGGCTTTCCATTCCGGATCATTTGCAAAAGCATTCCATAACCGATCGCGTGATTCGTGGTTCGGATACGCCAGTATAAAGGTTAATGTATTGTCATTCTCATCCACCGGTAAAAAGTAGGCGATGTTTTCAATACCATTTTTCTCAAACAACTTCAGCGTGTGATCCTGAAATCGTTTTATTAAATCGGGTCGCTTTCCTTCATGGCAATGATATGTACGCATCTCAAAATACCGGGAATCAGTTTGCTGCGCGAATACCGGATAAGCAATTGATCCGATAAGTATTAGTACAAGTAATATTTTCATAACAAGAATAGCA
>CAZQXC010000096.1:0-9563 GCA_964597075.1 uncultured Roseivirgaceae bacterium
TGCTGAAATAAAAGAATGCAGGCAAGAAA
The DNA here is from genome assembly GCA_964597075.1 of uncultured Roseivirgaceae bacterium. Taxonomy (GTDB): domain Bacteria; phylum Bacteroidota; class Bacteroidia; order Cytophagales; family Cyclobacteriaceae; genus UBA2336. The sequence continues at coordinate 30 of CAZQXC010000096.1, forward strand.
GAAAAATGAAATGACAGTTTATGTCTGCCATTCATTTTTTAACTTGTCCGGAAAAGCCCCTGACTGTTCTATGAGAAGGTTTTATCTTTTTCTTGTTTCCCTTTGGTATTCCTTCCCGCTGCAGTTGTTGTTCAACAATTTAAGGCGTAATCATGTGCTCATGCTATGCTGGATCATCCTGTTTGCCATGATCACCGGCAATTTTGGGCAATACCTGGGCATACCCTACCTCTTTCTTGACCCCGAATACCTGAATAAGGTAAACTTCACCAGCTTCTTCATTCTTGGTGTTTCGTTGGCTGCTTTCACTGTTGCCTTTCATATTACCGGATACATTTCAGATGGTCATCGGTTTTCCTTTGTTGGCGCCTTGTCACGACCCTTCACCAAGTTTGCACTCAATAACAGTATCGTTCCATTACTTTTTTTGACGCTTTATGTATTCTATATCCTCAGCTTTCAACTAGACAACCAGTACACCTCAGGGCCACAGTTATTCTGGAACCTTTCCGGATTGCTAATTGGCTTCTTACTAATGACGTTGATTTTCTTCATATACTTTTGGCTCACCAATAAAGATATTTTCCGGTATGTAGTATGCCGTATTGATGAGAAAATTAAACAGAACATGCAGGTGACGCGGGCAAGCGCCATGAATAAATTGGACATCGCGCGAAAGCGACAGGTGCGTGTAGACTATTATCTAGATTACGACTTTCGTATTAAGAAAGTTGATGACAGCGGTTTCTACGATCGCAACACCATCATTCAGGTGTTCGATCAGAATCATCTTAACCTGGTTATTATTCAGTTGTTTATTGTTGGGCTCGTATTAGTACTTGGCTTGTTTAAAGATTACCCCACCTTTCAACTTCCGGCAGCGGCCAGCGCTACTATTTTCTTAACCATATTTGTTATTATTTCAGGAGCCTTCAGCTACTGGTTTGGTGGCTGGTCAGCTACTACCGCCATTGTCATTTTTCTGGCCTTAAATTCCCTGGCCGGTAAAGATTTTTTTTCCAAGCGCTATGAAGCCTTTGGACTTGATTACCAAACGCAGCCAGCACCTTATTCCAATGAAAGCATCAAGTTGCTTCACGACAGCTCCACGCTTGAAACTGATCGACACGAAACGTTAAAAATGCTGGAGAACTGGCGAAAAAAATTTCCTCCAGAAGAGAAACCAAAAATGGTTTTCTTATGCGCCAGTGGTGGCGGCAAACGTGCAGCGTTGTGGACACTCAATGCCTTGCAGGTGGCCGATAGCCTCACCAACGGAAAACTTACAGAAAAAAGTATAATGATTTCCGGTGCCTCTGGCGGGTTGATTGGTGCTAGTTTTTTTCGCGAACTGAAACTCCGGGCCAAGCTGGGTGAACCCATAAACCCCTATGCGGCTAAACACCGAACAAGTTTATCAACTGATAACCTGAACCCATTAATATTCAGTTTGCTCGCCAACGATTTGTTTGTAGGCTTTTCCAAATTCGAGTATGCCGGGAAATATTACCTGCGCGACCGTGGTTATACGTTTGAAGAGCAGTTGGATGTCATCACCGAAGGTTTGATGAATAAACCGGTTACGGCTTACCGGGAAGTCGAACAACAAGCATTGGTTCCAATGGTCGTACTGTCCCCTAACATTATTAACGATGGTCGAAAACTTTACATCTCCGCGCAACGGGTATCCTATTTAAATTCCGTTATTATCAGTTTTCCGGATTATGAACTTTCCAAATTAGGTGGTGTGGATTACCAATTACTGTTTAAAGATCAGGATGCTGAACATCTGCGTTTCTTGTCTGCATTACGCATGAGTGCCACGTTTCCATACATCACACCAAACACAACGTTGCCTACTCAACCTGCTATTCGGATTATGGATGCCGGCATATCCGATAATTTTGGGATATCCGATGCTGTGCGATTCTTATATGCTTTCAAGGAATGGATTGCAGAAAATACTTCGGGCATTATCGTTCTATCTATTCGCGATTCACCAAAACTCGGTCAAATAGCAGAGGGAAAAAGTCAGACGATACTTGATGCCTTCTCACAACCCATCAGTACTATGTATAACAATTTTGAAAATTTTCAGGACATTAGTAATGATACCTATATTGGATTTGCCAATACGTGGTTCAGCGGGCCTATCGAACGGATTGATCTTCAATACCAGGTGGCGTCCTATGCACCCATTCTCAGTCAAATGGATAGCCTGCGCCAAAATAATGCCAGGGCCTCCTTAAGCTGGAGACTTACCACCCGTGAAAAATACGGCATTGTGGAAAATATTAATTCGCCTGCTAATGTTGCCGAACTTCAAAAACTGAAGAAGCTGCTCGAATAATGCTGCGTAACCGGACATCGATACTCCTACTCTTGCTGGCCTTTTATGGATATGCCCAAAATGATGCCGAGCAAACATTAGCCAACCTCAAAGAACTGGCTGAAAGCAAAAACAAATTCACCTGTATCAACGCGTTAAATGAATTAGCGGAATGGCATTACAACCTGGACATCCGAGAATCACTCAACTATGGACAGGAAGCACTTGAGTTGGCACAGGAAGTGGATTACAAGCAGGGTATTCAGCAGGCTTACAAAATTCTGCGCAGAATTCACCGAAGGTTAGGAAACTACACGGTAGCCATTGAATACACCTTGCAAAATCTGCCTATTGCCGAACAGTTACGGGATACCGCTGAATTGCTGGATGCCTACACTACACTAGGCAATATCCATTCGGCTATGGGAAACTTTGGGGAGAGTCAACAATACCTGAAACAAGCCCGCGTGATCGGTGAAAAAATTAATGCACCTTCATTGGCCAACATATTAAACTATATCGGCAGAGGATATGGGAAATCGGGCGATTATGACAGCGCCTTGTTTTACATAAAGGCAGCCATGCACCGCGAGTTGGAATATCCTCAACCAGGTTACGGACTTAGTTATATCTACAATAATCTGGCAGAAGTATACATAGATTTGGGAAAATATGAAGAAGCCATTCACTTCTATGACTTATCATCCAGTCTGGAAGAGGAAAGAAAAAGTCCATTGGGGAAAGTTTTTACGTTTAGCGGATTGGCTCGCATTTATCAGCGTAAAAAAGAGTATGACAAGGCGATAGCATATGCACTTCAAAGCATCGGAATTTCCACTCAAAACCTCTATCGCGACAAAGCCCGTGAAGCTTACGGAATCTTATATGAAATCTATCAGGATAAAGGTGAGTTTGAAAAAGCCCTGCTGTACTATAAACAATTTAATATTTATAAAGACAGTATATTCAGTGAAGACAGAATACAATATATTGAAAATCTTAAAATAAATTATGAAACCGAACGCATTCAACAAGAAAATGAATTACTCAAAAAAGATACCGAACTAAAAGATGCCAAAATAACGCAACAATATTCGTATGCCACTGCCTTTGGCGTTATTCTGCTTTTTGTTTTTACGGCCAGTTTTATGATGTACCTCAACAACCGTCAACGAAAGCGCACCAATACAGTACTCCACAAGTATAATAAAAATCTTGAACTTCAGGTTCACAAGAGAACACAGGAACTAGTGGATGCCAATACAGAATTAGTTAAACAAAATGCTCAGCTAGAGCAATTCAGCTATATTATCGCACACAATTTACGTGCACCCGTAGCACGTATCCTGGGTCTTGGAAACATTGTTGGCAATGTTAAAGACTTCAACTTACCACGTGATCAGGATATACTACAAAAATTGCAAGCATCCACTCACGAGCTTGATACGGTCATCCGTGACCTCAACGCTATCCTTGATGTAAAGAAAGGCATTCACCATACTTATGAAACCATAGACTTATCCGATTCCTTTGAAAAAGTGAAAGCCAGTTTGAAGGATACGATAATCGAAGCAGATGTAACCATTGTTGAATTATTCGAAGCTAAAACATGCTACAGCATCCCTGCATATCTCTCAAGCATTTTCTATAACCTACTAAGCAATGCAATAAAGTACCGGCATCCTGATCGCAAACCTATTATTGAAATTAAAACTTCAATCGACAATAGTAAACTCTATATCCGTATCACCGACAATGGCATAGGACTTGATCTTGATAAACTAAAAAATAAAATGTTTTCGCTTTACCAACGCTTCCATCATCATGTAGAAGGTAAAGGACTCGGATTGTTTTTGGTAAAAACCCAGATCGAAGCGCTTAATGGTCTGATAGACGTTCAAAGTACTGTTGGTGAAGGGAGCACGTTTGAAATTCGTATTCCGATAAAATAAATTCCAAGTATGATTCCTCAGGCCAAAATATTACGTGTTTTTCAACTCATTGGATTACTAAAAGGAGGTGGGCGCACCATTGAACAGGTGGCGCAACAACTGGACACCACAACCCGTACCATTTATCGCTACTTTAAACTCCTGGAAGAGATTGGCTTTATTATCGACCAGGATTTTCATGGTCGGTATTTTGTTCATCGTGAGGAGGGTGAAAGTCCGGAAGACAGGTTTACCCTGGAAGAAGTAAGCATTTTAAGACAACTCATTCAAAGCGGGGCCAGCGGGCATCCGTTACGGGGAACACTATTAAAAAAACTTGCCTTTCATTCGGAAGCGAAAGATGTACCCGAACAATTTTTGAAATTGCGGGTAGCAAAAATGTTTCGCACACTTTCTGATGCGGTGGATCAGAAAAATCAGGTAGTGCTCAAAAATTACCATTCGGCCAACAGCCAGGAGATAACGGATCGTTTGGTAGAGCCCTTCCAATTTGGTGAAGGGTTTCAGTCGGTGTTGGCACTGGATACCAAAGACAAACAATGCAAATATTTTAAGTTAGAACGTATTGGTGAAGTAGTCATACTGGAAAAACCCTACAAATTTTCCAAACTACACAAAAAGTCATCTACTGATATCTTTGGAATCACTGGCCGAAAAGAAATCTGGGTTTCATTACGATTAAGTTTGCGTGCATTTGTGCTGATGCGGGAAGAGTTCCCACTGTCTCAACCCTATCTCGAAAAGGAAGAAGGTGATGAAATAAAAAGCTATATCTTCAATGGCCCGGTTTTGCATTTCAAGGGCGTTGGACGATTTGTCATGGGCTTGGCAGATGAAATTTCAGTTCTTGGCCCACCGGAGTTTAAAGCATACATCAAAGAAAGAATTAAGCAGCAGAAGTTGGTGTAATATCAATCATTCAACAATCAAGTTGAAAGCTCCCTTTACCAGAAAAACATCATCCACTTTAAAATCCGCTACGTTGACAATCTCCGTCCACTCCGTATTGAATTCACCAATAGTTACTTGCTGCTTTTTGAATGCAAAACCCTCTTCATTATCTACCACTTTTACCAGAACAAAATATTGATCATCCTGTGATACTACAGCCTCACTCGGCAACACCGTTCGCAGGTTAGTAGCCACATCAATGGTTGCCTCCACATACATTCCGGGCAGAACATTAGTCAGTTGATCTTCATTTTCAATATGACCATGGATATTAACGGTTCGTGTGTCATTTTCAATTGTTTGTCCTACCAGGTAAACATCTCCCCTATAGGGATTAGTGGTTGTTCCTCTCAAGAAGAAAGTAATGGGTTGTCCTTTACGGACATCCACAATGTCTCTTTCAAAAACCTGAAGCTCAACATGCATGTGCTCCGTGTTTACAATTTCCACGGCCACATCAGCAGGACTAACAAATGCGCCACGCGTAATATTAACCTTTGAAATAAATCCACCAAGGGGTGCATATACTTTTATGGTTGGTTCAATTATGCCATCTTCCAATTGTGTGGTGTTTACGTTCAATAGTTTCAAGCGTTCCCTAAGTCCGCTGAATTTGGCTTGCATTACCTTGTAGTCTGATTCGGCCTTTAGATAATTCTTTTGAGATGCAATGTTATCATCAGCAAGACTTTTCTGGCGCTCATAATCTGATTTGAGGTAGCTGAGTTGCGCCTTAGCTTCCAAATAGTCTTGCTGCAATTGAATAAAATCAGGATTCTCTAATGTAAACAACACGGCTCCTTGGGCTACTTTATCACCCGGTAAAATAGTAAAGCCCTTCACAAAACCACCCAACTTCACACTTACCGAAGCTTTTCGTTCGGGAGGAACATCAATAAAACCATTAGCTTTTACTTTACGGGCAAAGCTTTTTTCCTCTAAGGGTCCCAACTTCATATCGGATGTTTCAAATTGAGCACGTGTAAGCGTTATGGTATTAAGGTGTGGGTTTTCAGTAATATCTATAGCATCAGAAACAACGCTTCCCGAACGGCCGCATGAAAACAATAAACTGATAAGTACAACAGGTAAAAACATTATTGGATTTAATAAATAAATAACATTACGAGTATTCACTCTATATTTAAAAAACCGCTGAGACGCTAAGTCGCAAAGAAATCGCGAATACTTTACGCCTTTGTGCCTTTGCGGTAAGCTAAAATTAATCCATGTTATAAGTAGCAATAGTTTTAGGACTTGAGACGGATTCCTAAAAAATAAATTGGCATATTTTATCTTATTCATTTGCATAACTCAGTACATCAAATAGTTTAATTCAATCACCGTTACATTATACTGGGAAAGGCTCAACAGGTAGTTCATTTCGATGACAACCGCCTGATCCATTGCTTGTACGTATTGTAAAAAATTCAACTCACCACCTAAAAATGATCGCTGGGCTGTATTAATGGTCTCCTCCACCAATCTTCTTCCAGTTGTCTCATAAAAATCAAGTGCCTCACGGTATTTATCCAACTCGCGTTGAAGTTGAGTATAACGCGAAGTAAGGGCTAACCGAAAATCTTCAGCCTGTTGATTTACCTTTTCTACCTGCATTTGTGTAGCATTTACACTCGCCCGTTGCACACCAAACCATAGAGGAACGGCCAGGCCAACCTGCACACCGGGATACAACTTATTGTCTTCGGCTTGATTTCTACCCTGAAAATAAGTAACATGAATATCGGGCAACCACTTATTTTTTTCCAATTGATTGGTCAGTGTTGCTGTGTGCTTTGATTGCTCAAAATATAACATGCCTGGGTGTTCACTCAGGTTGATTGGCTCCAAATCAATTTTTAAAAGCTCACTCTCCACCACCCTGATTTCCTCAGTTACCTGGAGCCATCGGGCTAGTTCTGCATACGCTGCCTCTATTGATGATTGTGCTTGTTTTACCTGAAGTTGCGCCTCTCTCTTTTTAGTTTCAGCGGTCAACTTCTCGAGGTAATTTGTTTCTCCCACTGCAAACCGTTTATCAGCAGCCCGCGAAAAGTCTGTATAGATACTATCCAAAAACAAATAGCGCTTTACCAGATTTTGCCAATACAAAATAGTGATGTACGACTTGGATACTTCCTGTGCCAACTTACGACTATCCATTGCATACTGTTGTTCCTGCATACGTGTAGCGCCATCCAACGCTTGCCGTTTCTTTATGTAAACCGTTGGAAAACTGAAATTTTGTTGAATACCCCAAACATTCAACGCATCACCCACCGGGGGCAAATTGTTTTCATCACGACTGAAGTAAACAACCGGGCGGGGAGCATCAAACGATGTTTTAGCCAACGCACGGGTTTGTTCAACGGAATAATAAGAAGACTTTAATCCCGCATTATTCTTCACCGCCAGGTCAATAGCTTCTTCCATCGTAATAGACCTTGGTTGTTGTGCAGCACTCACAAATGGAACCAACATGATTATCAGGAGCACCACCAAGCCTGAAGGCACTCTTTGCACTGCGTTTCGTTTTGCACGGAAAATTGAATACAAAACTGGCAGCACAATCAACGTTAATATAGTAGCAGAAATTAAACCCCCGATTACAACCGTTGCTAAAGGTCTTTGAACTTCAGCACCGGCACTGGTGGAGACTGCCATCGGCAAAAATCCAAGTGCATCCGTGGAGGCTGTTAGCAATACAGGACGCAAGCGCTCTCGTGTTCCTCGTAAAATAATTTCTTTCATATTGGTTAAACCATCTTTTTGCAATCCTTTATAATGCTCAATCAATACAATTCCATTCAACACGGCTATTCCAAACAAAGCAATAAAGCCAACACCCGCAGAAATACTGAACGGCATATCGCGAATCCAAAGAAGCAGAATCCCGCCTACAGCCGCTAACGGTATAGCGCTAAAAATCAATAGTGCATCCATTACAGATTTAAAAGCAAAAAAAAGTAAGACGAAAATCAATATAAGCGCAACAGGAACTGCAACTAAAAGCCTGTCGCGTGCACTCCGGAGGTTTTCAAACTGTCCACCATAAGTTATAATGTAACCTGGGGGTAGTTTTATATTGGCATCTACCAGTGCTTGAACATCGTTCACTACCGATTCCAAATCGCGGCCGCGCACATTTATACTAATCACAATCCTGCGCTTGGTGTCATCACGTGAAATTTTTGCAGGGCCCTTTGAATAGATGACTTCCGCAACTTCACGAAAAGGTATCTGACCTCCTGATGGTAAGGTGATATACATATCTCGCAGGTTATCTATATCCGATCGTGCTTCTTCATCAAACCGGATAACCAGATCAAACCGCTTTTCTCCTTCAAAGACACTTCCTGCCGAAAGCCCTGCAAAGCCAGCTGACATCAATGCATTGAGATCTTCAATATTTAATCCATAGCGTGCAATTTTTGCGCGGTCGTATCGTACACTCATTTGCGGCAACCCCACAATTTTCTCTACAACTATATCAGCCGCGCCTTCCACCGGGCGAATGAGTCGTTCAATTTCGAATGCCTTTTTGCTTAGAATTTCCAAATCCTCACCAAAAATTTTCACAGCAAGGTCGGCCCGCACGCCTGTTATCAATTCATTGAAGCGCATTTCAATAGGCTGCGTGAATTCGAATTCAATTCCCGGAAGGACACTAAGTGCTTCTTTAAATTTTTCGGCCAGTTCATCTTTATCCAAAGCCGTTACCCACTCTTTTCTAGGTTTAAGTTTAATGATAACATCACTCTCTTCCATCGACATGGGATCAGTTGGTATCTCAGCCACACCGATGCGACTCACTACCTGCTCCACTTCTGGAAACTGAAGGAGAATTTTTTCAATTTCCGTTATCGATTCAATAGTCTTAGTCAAGGTTGTTCCGGTTTTCAATACCGGTTGTATCACAAAATCGCCTTCATCTAATGTTGGTACAAATTCGCCTCCCATATTGCGAAATAACCAGGCTGAAATGATTAATAATACAAGTGCACTACCTAACACAATTTTCCGATGCACCATTGCCCAACGAATAGCTGGCTCATGTATTTTCTCGATCCAGTTCATCAGACGTAAGGCTATTGTGCGTTTACCCACCGACTCAGGCTTCAAAAAAAGAGCAGAAGCTACCGGAACGTACGTAAAACAAAGAATGATGGCGCCTATCAAAGCAAAGGAAAACGTAAGGGCCATAGGCTTAAACATTTTTCCTTCGACTCCAGAAAGGAAAAGAATTGGAATGAATACGATTAAAATTATCAATTGGCCAAACAAGGCCGATCGCATCATTCG
>CAZQXC010000097.1:0-9559 GCA_964597075.1 uncultured Roseivirgaceae bacterium
TTGAGGCAGTCTGAACAATCGTGGCTTTTCATTGCCGGGCTGCGGTTTAGGCGTCAGTGTTCCGATTTCAATAAATCCAAAACCAAAACAAGCGAGTTCATCAATCAGCTTTGCATCTTTGTCGAAGCCTGCTGCCAGGCCAATGGGGTTTTTGAAAGTTAACCCAAACAGTTCTTTTTCAAGTGTTGGATGTCCATATGAAAACAAACCCGACAGCAGAGACTTAAAACCTGGAATGTTTCCTTTGTTTCGTAGCATCGAGAAAACCAAATGATGAACCCGTTCAGCATCCAACAAAAAAAGTAACGGGCGGATGATTCGTTTGTACATGGCACAAAGATGGACCAATAAATTTAACTGTAGATATTTTTACCCACAGAAAGACGGAAAAAAACGCCCGTGAATTACTACGGGCGTCAACGAGTTTCTGCTAATCGAAGGGTTTTAAAACTTATAGGTAATTCCAATAGTACCGCCTGATGATGTGCCGCCACCAAGCTGGAGATTAATGCCAAAATTCTCATTAAAGAAATACCGGCCTCCAACCTGTGCATACAACCCCAATCCAGAAGAGTTAGCACTTGGAAGATCATCATTAGACCAGATATAGTAGCCTACCGTTAACCCTGCATAAAGATTCCATTGACTGGGTAAATCCAGCAAAGTATTAAAATGGTAGTTACCGTTAAACCCAAGCACAATCAGGTTTTGATTATACTTTTCTCCTAATATGGTGTAACCATAATTTTGAAATGAAATCTGAGGGCCAATGGTGATATCTTCATGTACGCCAAAGTCTAACCCGGCATAAATCGGAACTCCCCAGGTGGAGAAACCAAGACCCGCATTAAGTTGCTTGCCTCCTTTCTCAAGAGGAGCCTGGGCAAAAGCAACGGTTGAACAGAATAGTGAAAGAAGTGCCAGTGCGTTAATCTTTTTCATTTTAATAGGGGGTATAGAATTCAAATTAATTTACTCCAAATTTACCTCAATAGCTTGGTTAATACAATCGAATCATTAAACTTAAACTGATAATCCTCAAACATACCTTAAGGTCAACTGCAGTCTTAAACTTTTTTAGACTTTTTAGTCTTTTCCTTTTTTGTTTTATCCGGGAACTTTCTAAAAGCTGCACGCACAGCATTGTCCAGTAAATTCTCTCCACGGGTTCGTGTCGCATCCATAATACCTTCTGCCGACCAGAGTACTGATTTACTTCTGGTTTCTTCTATTTCCAGTATCATAACACCACGCCTGAACTCCCTGGACCAACTCTGATTTTGACCAACCATGGCAGGATTGGTTACCGGAGTTTGACCTAACGGTCCGAAATTTTGTGATTCCGTCTGCATCATCGTTTCAATCACATAACTCACCGTGAGATGAGCGGTGGAGTCATCTACAGGTTTATACCCCCTGCCCGTCATTTCCCGAGCAACTGCCTCCCGCATTTCTTTAAAAAAAGCATTCTTATCGATTTGTCTGTCTTCCATCACTATGATTTCACCAGGTACAACCCGGAAAGTTTCGTAAACTTTAAGGTCGATGCCGCTTTTTGTTGATGTGGTAAATTCCTGACCATGGCCCACTAAGCATACCAGAAAAAATAATTTTAAGATCAGTAGTGTTCGCATCGTATTATGTACTAAAGATACCATAAAATGACGAAAGGAAACTAACTGCGGGGATGAAACTCTGTAATAACCTGCCGTAAATAATCCCGGTCTAAATGCGTGTAAATTTCTGTTGTGGTGATGGATTCATGGCCTAGCATCTCTTGAACAGCACGTAAATCGGCACCGCCTTCAATCAAATGCGTAGCAAATGAATGACGAAACGTATGCGGACTGATCGTTTTCTTTAATCCTATTTGCTCAGCTAATCCTTTAATCATGGTGAATACCGAAACACGTGAAATCTTTTTACCGAAACGGTTCAGAAACACAAAGACTTCAAATCCCTTTTTAACCGCTACATGAACCCTGACTTCATCCAGATAAATCTTCAGATACTTCATGGCACTTCGCCCCAGCGGAACCAAACGCTCCTTGTTGCCTTTACCGATCACCCGTAAAAAACCAACATCGAAATAGATATTATTGATTTTAAGATCCACCAATTCTGAAACCCGTAAACCCGAACTGTACAGCACCTCCAGCATGGCACGGCTACGTGCGCCCTCTGGTTTTGAAAGATCAATCGATTCTAATAATTGTTCAATCTCAACTACATTTAAGGTATCCGGTAGTTTGCGACCTATTTTTGGGCCTTCAATTAATTCAGTAGGGTCTTTTTCAATCAGTTCTTCAAACATAAGGTATTTGTAGAATCCCTTTATACCCGACAAAATACGCGCCTGGCTGTAGGCGCTCATGCCCAACTCATTAACATATTGTAAGAACGCCTGTAAATGCTTCGCAGTAACAGTTAGCGGGGTCGTTTTAACCTTTTTAAGCTCTACAAATTGCTTCAGCAATTCTACGTCATGCACATAGGCAGCAATCGAGTTTTCGGATAGCGACCGCTCAAGTTTTAAGTAATGACCAAAGTGCTTAATGTGTATATCCCACATAACTCAAAATTGAAGATTCAGCGCTCAATATCAAAACAGCCTGACAACTATGGACTATTGAATAAAGACTACCTATCTTTCGCCTATGAAAATTCAGATCATAAACGGCCCGAATTTAAACCTGCTGGGGGTAAGGGAAGAGGATATTTACGGAAGTCGTGATTTTGAAAATTATTTTGAAGCGCTGAAAAGAAAGTTTCCACAAACCGAGCTTCATTACTTTCAATCCAATGTTGAAGGTGAGCTTATCAACAAGCTGCATGAGGTTGGTTTCAACTTTTCTGCCATTGTTCTCAATGCCGGAGCATACACGCATACCTCTGTTGCCATTCACGATGCCATCGCGGCTATAAAAACCCCGGTAACCGAAGTACATATTTCCAATATTTATGCCCGTGAGGAGTTCAGGCATAAAAATTTAATCACTTCAAAGTGCGTGGGATTAATCTCAGGCTTCGGGTTAAAAAGTTACGACCTGGCCATTCAAAACATTCTAGATTCTAAATTCTAAATTCTTAGCTTCGGTTATGGTCTCCTTCTACCCCGGTCCATCCCGTATTTATTCCAAGGTACCCCTTTACCTCAAAGATGCCTACGCGCAAGGAATCATGAGCATCAACCACCGAAGTGATGATTTTGTAGCCATTTCAAAAAAAACAGTTGCGCTGCTAAAAGAGAAACTGAACATACCGAAGTCGTATTCAGTTTATTTTCTTTCATCGGCCACGGAGTGCTGGGAGGTAATTGCTCAATCCTTGATCGAAAAAGAAAGTGTACATCTTTTCAATGGTGCTTTTGGAGAGAGATGGTTTCAGTATACCAAAAAGTTAAAGCCTCATGTTAAAAGTTTACCGTTCAACCGGGAAGAAAAGCTAATCGCTGAAAAATTGATTTTTAGCCGTAGCGAAATAATTTGTTTAACGCAGAATGAAACGTCAAACGGAACGCAAGTCAGCAACGCCAACATACAATCTATAAAGAAAAACAATCCAAATAGCCTGATTGCTGTAGATGCCACATCTTCCATGGGTGGCCTTGCACTTGATTTTTCTTCTGCTGACATCTGGTTTGCTTCTGTTCAAAAATGTTTCGGCTTGCCTGCCGGGTTAGGCCTATTGATTTGTTCTCCAACAGCAGTCGATCGCGCCAGAACCATTAACAACAAACACTATTATAACAGCTTAGTGTTTATGGACGACATGATGAAGCACTGGCAAACAACCTATACACCAAATGTACTGGGTATCTATTTATTAATGCGTGTTATGGAATCTGTTAACGCCATTGATCGCATAGACAAAACCATTACGGGTAGATTTAAGAAGTGGGAAACTTTCTTTGACAAAAAGAGCGATCAACTTAGTCTTTTTATTAAAAACAAAGATGTTCGCTCACGAACTGTACTTGCCATTGAAGCCACACCAGCCGTTGTAGAAAAAGTAAAATCAAAAGCTAAAAAAGCTGGCATCATCCTGGGTGAGGGATATGATAATCTGAAAAGTTCAACCTTCCGGATAGCAAATTTTCCTGCCATTCAGCGTAAAGAAATTGCGATCCTCATGGATTTTCTTTACGATTACATTTAACAGATCAACTCCTTCAGTTTACGTTAAGGTACATGATACCAGTTTAGTGTAGGCATCCTTTGTCATGGTAAAGGCTTATACGTTCTGGAAAAAGTATAGTGGCTGACCGATACGGGTATCATTACTGTAAGCCTAGACCACGCATGCATATACTTAAAATTCTATATGATTAGAATGATATGCAGAAGGGCAAAAACAGCCGGGCCCGGAATATAAGTCCAACTTTTTTCTTTTAGCTTTGCGCTTTAATTAATCCTATGGCTGATCTAAAAGAAATCTTTTCTGTTACCCTCATTCTATTTTCAGTTATCGATATTATTGGAGCCATTCCATTTATCATTACCATTAAAAAGCGTGAAGGAAAAATTCATGCCGAAAAAGCCACCATTATCTCAGCGGTACTAATGGTTGGTTTTCTTTTCCTCGGTCAATCTATTTTAAAATTATTTGGCCTGGATGTTGAATCCTTTGCCGTAGCGGGTTCAATTGTCATCTTCATTGTGGCCATGGAAATGATTTTAGGCATAACACTGATAAAGGACGATCCGGATGCAAAAGGATCAGGGTCGGTAGTCCCCTTAGCGTTTCCGTTAATTGCAGGAGCAGGTACACTTACCACAATTCTATCGCTTCGCGCAGTGTATGAACAAACGAATGTGCTCATCGGTATTTTACTGAACCTGGTTTTCGTTTACCTGGTGCTGCGCTCATCATCCTGGCTGGAACGGAAATTGGGAAAATCAGTTTTTTCTGTGTTGCGAAGGGTATTTGGAGTTATCCTTCTTGCGATTGCCGTTAAGATTTTCAAGGATAATGTTTCATTTAAGTAATATAAAGGAATGCTTTTAAACCAAGATGTGTAAATTAAGAGAAGATAACTTTAGAATATCCTCTGAAGTGGAAGAAGATATTCTACTTCAATGCAACGTGAAATGATTCGCATCTACACCGATGGAGCAGCACAAGGAAACCCCGGACCGGGGGGTTATGGTGTGGTAATGAAATACAATCATCATGTCAAGGAACTTTCTGAAGGTTTTCGGCTAACCACAAATAACCGAATGGAGTTATTAGCCGTTATTGCCGGACTTGAAACGGTAAAAAAGGAAGGTATTCCTATAACCATCTATTCCGACTCAAAGTATGTGGTAGATGCGGTTGAACAAGGTTGGATATGGAACTGGGAAAAGAAAAACTTCGCTAAAAAAGCCAACTCCGATTTATGGAGACGCTTTATCCCACTTTACCATACCTATAAGCCTAAATTTAAATGGGTGAAAGGCCATGCCGGACATCCTGAAAATGAACGTTGCGATGTACTGGCCGTGGCGGCTGCCCAAGGTCCAGGTCTTCAGGTGGATGCCTGGTACGAGAACAATCGTGAGTAGAGCATGAACTCTTGGCTTTTCACTTTTGCTGTTTATCTTGAGTACTTAAAACCTGAAGTTTGGAACCTAAACTTGATTTTTCACCAGAATCGCTTTCGGTATTAAATTTATGCCTTGCTATTATTATGTTTGGCGTGGCCCTGTCCATAAAACCAGAACACTTTTACAAGCTTGTCCATACAAAAAAAGCACTGCTTACAGGATTGATCTCACAATACCTGTTACTCCCCATCATTACCTGCCTATTGATTGTTGTGCTGAGGCCATTACCTGGTATCGCACTGGGCATGATATTGGTGGCTTGCTGCCCGGGCGGAAACGTATCCAATTTTTTTACCTCACTCTCAAAGGGCAACATTGCACTCTCGGTAACCCTTACCGCATTTACCTCGCTGCTGGCCTTTATCATTACCCCTGTTAGTTTTTTATTCTGGGCATCGCTCATCCCGGATGTATCCTCTCAATTAAAGGAACTGGAAATCGAATTCTTTGATCTTTTTCTCAATATGATTGGCATTTTATTATTACCCCTTATCGCAGGAATGCTTTTTAATAACTATATTCCATCTGTTGCCGAAAAAATATCAAAACCTGTACGCATTGTTTCCATTTTAATATTACTTGGCTTTATACTGGTAACGCTTTACTTTAATTACGTGGTGTTTCAGGAATATATAGTGCTCATTTTCTGGTTAGTAATGTTACATAACGGATTAGCGCTCGCAGGTGGATTTTCGTTAAGTTACCTAATCAGGAATCAAAAAGACACCCATCGGGCAGTAGCCATTGAAACCGGCATCCAAAATTCAGGACTTGCTCTCGTTTTAATTTTTACATTTTTTAATGGTAACGGATATATGGCCCTCATTGCTGCATGGTGGGGTGTTTGGCACCTCATTAGTGGATTTACCGTGGCTTATATTTTTCAACGTCAAAGTATTCATCAATTAACATGACTCCTTCCTGGATCTACACCGTACTAAAAGCTTATGTAGGTTTTGGTCTTAAATTCTACTTCAAGAAATGGCAGGCTGTAAACCTTCATCATATTCCTGCTAACGGGCCTTGTATTTTCGTGCCTAATCACCAAAATGCTTTTCTCGATGCGTTATTGGTAGTATGTGGAACAAAATACAATCCGTGGTTTATTGCCCGAGGCGATGTATTCAAAAATGCCTGGGCCAGCAGGGTACTCACAATATTTCGTATTAAACCCTTGTTCCGTTTTCGCGATGGCCTTGAGGCTATGCGCAAAAATGATAAGATGATGAATGAGTGCATACACCTACTCAAACAAGGTGAATACATTTTAATTTTTGCGGAAGGTAATCATAACGAACCCTGGACAACCCGTGAACTACAGCGCGGTTTTGCACACATGGCGCTTCAATACATGGAGCAAACCAATCAGGATATTTCCATTGTTCCGGTTGGCTATCACTATGAAGATCATCAGGGCTTTCGTTCCAGGGTTTTAGTGGATTACGGAGAGCCAATTTCTGCCCGGCAGATTACTCAACACACAGCCGATAACCGCGAAAAGTTAAGCGCACTAGCGAAATATACCGGTGAAAAAATGCGCAACCTTATTCTGACTGTTCCGAAAGATGAGGATTACCTGGAACGAAAGAATTTCTTAATCAACAACCGTCATCATAAATCAAATATGGTGGAACAATTGCAAGCAGACCGGGAAATGATGACGAATTGGAAGAAGGGCGATGTGGGTGCCAAAAAAAGTAAGCTATCAATATTTAACTGGTTTAATCCTCTGTTCCTTTATGGCCGGGTTGTTCATCTACTTCCACATGCCATAATTGGCTATATCCTAAAAAATAAAATTAAAGACGATCAGTTTATTGCCTCCATAAAGGCATCCGTTGGAATTTTTCTGGTGCCCATCAATTACGTTATACTTTCGCTGACTTTCTTCCTAATTACCAAAGAACCATTATGGACAGTAGGATTTCTGGCGTCACTACCTGTTAGCGGCTTACTAGCCTATAACCGTTAATGCTCCATCATCTCAACGCCCAATGTATTCAGTTCATTCAAAATAGGTTTATAAAACTCAGCTTCTGTTGGAATAACAACGCCTCTGGTTTTTATTTTCCCGAGCATTAAAAGTTTTGCTGCTATACCCATGGGTAAACCTACCGTTTTCGCCATGGCAGTATGTATCGAGTTCTCCCCTTTCACCACCAGTGATGATTGAATGGTTTTTGATCTACCCTTAAAGTTGGCAACAAACCGATGAATCATTACAATCATATCCTTATCCTGTGGCGCCAGCATCCATCTTTTATTTAAGATATGTTCCAATATCTGAGCTGGTGTTCCTTTTACCAACCCAACTTTCTCATCCGTAAAAAATCCCGACCAGGTTAAACGATTCATTTCAGAACCATCGGCCTTCAGAGCAAACTGACGAATGATCTTGTCTTCTGTTGCTTCTAAATTGCTACCGTCCACAAACACATTTAAAAAATCGTGGTGGGTCATGGAGTCTACCCCCTCTATAATATAGGAGTCATCACAACACCCTAGTTGAACCAATACATCCCAGGCAGGACAAAATCCGTAATTCCGGAGCGTTCCGCGCAACATCGTTTGAATGCTTTCCAATCTATAGGTTTCTATATATTTCAAGGAATCGCGGTTAGCGTAGCCTTCAAAAGCTCCATATCCAGGAACGCTTACATGACTGATTCGCTTGAAAAGTTGTTGGTAGGGTATGTACTTCACCTTTCCTTCATACAAAAATTTTGCGGTATTCTGTCCAGCCGTAACCACATTGCGCGGATTCCAGGTGAATTTATAACGCCACGGATTTTCCGGCTCAGTCTCCGGAGCAATCAAGCCACCGGCAAAAGATTCAAAGGAAATGACTTTACCGCCCTGGTTATGAATGTTATCAATGATCTGCATGGCACTCATGTGATCAATGCCCGGATCGAGGCCGCATTCATTTAAAAAGAGCAGGCTTTTAGAAAGAGCTTCTTCATCCATGCTTTTCATCTCCTCGGATACATAGCTTGCTGTAATCAGATGCTTACCGAGTTTCAGACAATGCCGGGCTACCGTTGGGTGAAGGTGTGGGGGCAAAAGGGAGATCACCATATCTGCAGAAGCAATGGTATTTCTGCTATTCTCTTCCTGCTCAATGTCAAATACAATGGCTGTTCCGATGGACGAATTCCCTATACGAACTTTTGCTGCTTCCATGGAAAAATCGCCTACGATGACTCTCCAGGAGAACTGAGCGGCAACATCCAGCAGGTATGCAATCAATGATGAAGATGACCTGCCTGCACCTAAAACAAGAATGGTTTTCATAACTGGCAAAGTAGCCCAAATAGAGGATTTGTAGAATTCCAATCTGAAAATTTTTAACCCAAAAAAGTCATCAGACTTTTTTGCACTCCGTGCCGACAATCGAAAATGAATGAATTTGGAACAATTTTAAACGTGACGCTTATTCATTTTTAATGTCGGGGTTAACCCTGAAAACCCTGACGCTGCTGTCAGGGTTCGTCAAATAATTTAGTTCACAGGTTTTTTCTAATGACAATTTAGGGGTTAACTTACTCTCCTAACCCATTCCGCATGACCGAATTCAGCTTGTTTAAGAATTTCGATGACCTGGACCAGGAATCGAAATACCTGGCGCACAAGGCAAAAGATGCTGCCAGCCACGCCCACGCACCCTATTCAAAATTTACTGTTGGGGCGGCTCTTATTCTAGAGGATGGAACTTTGGTAACAGGGGCTAATTATGAAAATGCTGCTTATCCCTCGGGCATGTGTGCCGAGCGGGTAGCCTTTTTTGCTGCTTCTGCCCAGCATCCTGATAAGCGGATTATGAAAATTGCCGTGGTAGCCAAAAAGAAAGGAGGGAAAGAGCTTCTCCCTGCCACTTCCTGTGGCCCATGCCGCCAGGTGATGCTCGAATTTGAAACAAACCAGAAAAAACCCATCGCCATAGTTATGCAAGCTGAAGATAATACCTGGGT
>CAZQXC010000098.1:0-9481 GCA_964597075.1 uncultured Roseivirgaceae bacterium
CCAGGAAAACCGCCAGAATACCGGGACTGACAACACCAGTATACTCCTGAATGAATTGGAATGCCTGACCTAAATTACCCAGCATAGGAGCAATAAACATAGCAACGATCAAGGCAACAGCTGCCGTTAGCCGTCCCGTTCTCACGGTTTGTTTGTCGGTAGCTTTGGTGTTGATATACGGCCGGTAAATGTCCATGGTAAAAATGGTAGCGGTTGAGTTAAGCATCGATGCCAGGGACGAAACAATGGCTGCAGCAAGCGCTGCCAATACTAAACCCTTAAGACCTGCAGGTATAAAGCTACGGATTAGCCAAGGCCAGGCATTGTCATTGGCAATAGTACCCGTACTGGTAACAAAACTTGGATCCAATGTAGCACTGGTTAAGTCACCATTCGCATCCGAATTAAGTACAAAAGCAATAATACCTGGAATAACAACAATCAAGGGTAGTAGCATTTTCAAAAAGGCCGCAAATACAATTCCTTTCTGTGCCTCGGCCAAACTCTTAGCCGCCAGCGTACGCTGTATAATGTATTGGTTAAAGCCCCAGTAGTAAACGTTGGCCACCCACATGCCTCCAATCAATACGGCCAGGCCGGGAAGATCCCACCACGCATCTTTGCCATTGGGATCGATAATTTCACCTTTGCTGAGAATCATGGAAAACTTTTCCGGAACCACATTCATGATATGCACAAAGCCATCAATCACTCCCCCGGTAGGCGACACTTGTTCAAGGGCGAGGTAGGTTGTCATCAAACCTCCGAAAATCAATAAGACAACCTGAATCACATCGGTCCATGCTACAGCTGAAAGTCCACCGTATAGGGAATAGGCTGCCGCAAATAATCCTAGTCCAACAATGCTGTATACTAACATGGAGCCATCTCCATTTCCAACAATGGTATCAAGTGCTCGCGCGCCTAAGTAGAGTACAGAAGTCAGGTTTACAAAAACGAACAAGGCTAGCCAGAATATGGCAAGAATGGTCTTCAGGTTGGTGCTGAATCGTTTTTCAATGAATCCAGGAATGGTATAAATTCCTTTATTAATAAATATGGGAAGGAAAAATTTACCTACAATAAGAAGTGTAATGGCTGCCATCCATTCATAGGAGGCAATGGCCAAACCAATCGCAAATCCGGAACCAGACATACCAATGAACTGTTCAGCCGAGATGTTTGCAGCAATCAGGGAAGCACCAATCGCCCACCATGGCAAAGATTTACTGGCGAGGAAATAGTCTTCTGCATTTTTTTGATGGCCTTTTTTGTCGCGTGAAACATATAATCCAATGCCAAGGATGAGGCCGCAATACGCGATGAAAATTACGATATCCCAAAACGATAAACTCATAGGTAAAGCTGGTTGAATAATTTGAAATATAGGTTTTTAATCTGTTCTAATGAGGAAGTGAAGCCACAAAATCAAAGGAAAAATGGACAGCGTTTTTCGGAAATCCAGCTGCAGGTAAACCCGAAAATTTTTCATGCGAAAATCAATTAATCAAGACAATTTGACCTTTTTATCAGGACTATGTAAGTTAAATACAGCCATAATGGCTTATTTCTAGCCCCGGCATACTTTTTCCGATAGGGATATTCAAGAGATTAATTTAATGTTCAACCTTAAAATTTATAACTATGAGCCTTATAAAGTACACCTCTCCGCTGAACGATTTCGTACCGACTTCCTTCAGCAATTTAGTCGACCGATTTTTCAATGAATCAGTAGCCCGTACCGGTGGTTCGGCATACTCGTTTGTTCCCCGTGTGGATATTGCCGAGAACGAAAAAGCTTATGAAATCCATGTGGCATTGCCCGGCATGAACAAAGAAGATTTCAACATCGATTTGAAAGACAACTACCTTACCATTAGTGGCGAGCGTAAGTTCAAAGAAGAAAAGAAGGATAAAAACTTCTATTCCATCGAAACCCAGTATGGCACATTCAGCCGCTCGTTCTCACTACCTGAAAATGTAGATGCGGCTAAGATTACTGCAGCCTATGTGAATGGTATTCTGGAAGTAACAGTGCCGAAGGATGAGAAAAAAGCACTGAGAACCACAATAAAAGTTTCTTAATAAGCAAAGTAGGGTTAGGTTTAGGTGAGTGGCCTCGCTTTCCGGCAACGGAGGCGGGGCTTTTTTTTGTATTGATCATCTAAAATTGTCCGTTTATCTAAAATCTGCGGAAGCATTGCCCATCACGATAAAAAATCCGTTAACTTACTTAACGGAATCAAACCCTGTTGATATGAAGCGCACGATAATTTTTGCCCTTGTTATTTTGTTGGTGGCTATTGCCGGTGGTATAATCGGTTCGCTTTACACTTTCCGCTACCTCGATTCCCATCTTACTTCGTACACTTCTATTGATGAGCGTCAGCAAATGAAGTTTACGCATTATGATCGTGATTCTGCTTACCGTGCACCTAAAGGAATGGATTTCTTAGCGACTTCTAAAAAAGTGGTGAGTGGAGTGGTGCATATCCGTATTTCCTATGGGCCAGGCAGGTTTAGTCTTAATCCGCTTGAACTTTACTATAAAGCTCCAACCCGATCATCTGGCTCTGGTGTTATTATTTCTGATGACGGTTACATTGTTACGAATAACCATGTTATTGAAGAGGCCACCAATATTGAAGTAGTGATGGATAACAATCAGCGTTACTATGCAAAAATTATTGGAACTGATCCCAGTACCGATCTGGCCTTATTAAAAATTAAGGCCCGTGATCTCCCTTATATCAGGTATGGTAATTCAGACAACATCAATCCGGGTGAGTGGGTGCTGGCCATCGGAAATCCGTTTGATCTTAACTCAACTGTAACAGCAGGTATTGTTAGTGCGAAAGCGCGAAACATCGGTATATTGCGTGATCGAAATAATCTTCAGGTAGAGGCATTTATCCAAACCGATGCAGCTGTTAATCCGGGTAACAGTGGAGGTGCATTGGTTAATCTTAAAGGTGAGTTGGTAGGAATCAATACGGCCATCGCCACATCAACGGGAAGCTACTCCGGTTATTCGTTCGCTATTCCGGTGAGTCTGGTAAAAAAAGTTATGGACGATTTGCTGGAGTTTGGTCAGGTGCAACGGGGTTTGTTGGGTATTCAGATTTCTGATGTGGACGCCAATGTTGCTGATCGTCTCTCACTTAATCTTAATCGCGGTGTTTTAGTAAATCGTGTTAACAAGGGAAGTGCAGCGGAGGAATCGGGGATTTTACAGGGAGATGTGATTACCGCGATTGATGCACATGACGTTAACTCCGTTTCGGAGTTACAGGAATGGGTGGCACGAAACCGGCCGGGTAAAGAAATAGCCGTGACTTTTGTTCGTGCCGGTGAGAAGCGTGAAGTTAAATCCAGGCTAAAGGACAGTCAGGGTAAGGAAGAATTATCTGAACCAGAAGTAAAAAATGAATGGAATGGTGCCATGTTTGAAGATGTTGCTTATGCAGAATTAATCCGGCTCAAACTCGATGGTGGTGTAGTAGTTAAGCAATTGGCGGATGGAAAATGGAGGGATGCCGGCTTAAAGGAAGGATTTATTATTGCCTATCTGGACAGAGTACCGGTTGACAATCTTTTGGATTTAAACCGAATACTGGAATACAAGAAAGGTGGAGTGTTGGTGGAAGGTTTTTATTCATCTGGTGAAAAGGGCACCTACGGCCTGGAGTGGTGACCGGCAAGAGGGGTCAGAGGTCTGAGCGAAGGACTATTACTCTATTTTCCGAATAGCTTTCTTGCCCGCATGAACCATAGCGGCCCTCAACTCGCCATAGCTGAATTTACCGCCCAGTTTATCAAATAAATCTTTCGAACTGAATTCTTCTGGCATATCATCCATCGCAAGCACAATCTGTTCAACGCGATCTTCCGTCATAAAGCGAAAGATACTGATACGACCTGCGCTAACAGCTTTTGCTAAATGCGATTCAATGGTGCCCTCCGTCAGCCCTCGTTCATGAGCTATTTGCGGAATGGTCATTCCGGCATTTAACAAGTCGAGTGTGACATCATACGTACTCCGGGTATCCTTTTTTTTACGGGAGCCTTTTTTTTGTTTGGGTTTGGAAACTACAGGATGAATAATTTTCTCTATCTTCTCTAGCATAAGTAGCCGCTCTGCAGCCCTGCTTTCTGCTAGTTTGGAAAGGCCTTCCGGATCCTTGCCTTGCAATATGGCGGTGGTAAGCGAGGCTGCTTTATCTACCTCTTCCAGTTTTTTTGAGATCAACTGATCAAGATCATTCAGGCTATTCAGGTATGTTTTCACCCGCTTGCGCTGTTTCATCTCCGCAATATGGTAAAGGAGTATGTTAAGATTTTTATACAGTAAGTTTTTGTAGTAGGTACTTCCTTTTTGAATTCGCTCCAGTAAGGTGGTGTGATCCTTGTTTTGCAGAAGGCTATCAAGTTGGCGTTTGAACTTATTAGTTGTTTCTTTTTCCAGTGATAGAGATTCTTCCAGTTGAATCAACACCGGTTTTGTCGACAGATTTTCCAACCCTGGCGTGTCTGAATGTCCCTTGTGCTGGAACCGGATTTCTTTAATCAGACTTTCAAAGTCAAACGTTTTACTCAACACTTCAAAGGCAAAGTCCTGTTGGCGTGCCTTTAATTCCGGGAGAAGTTGTGCAGGCTTATTGTATTGTTCAGAAAACGCTACAATGGTTTTGTTGGTACCGATAACCCTGGGTTTAATCTTTGTGCGCAACACCAGTCCATCCAACGATCGTAACCGCGAAAGCGCTACATATACTTGTCCATCGGCAAACGCCTGATCCACATCAATAATGGCTTTGTCAAAGGTTAATCCCTGACTTTTGTGTACCGTTATTGCCCACGCCAATTTAATCGGATATTGAACAAAAGTGCCCACTACCTCTTCATCCAGTTCGCGGGTATTGGAATTAACCGTATATTTTTTATTCTCCCATGTTTCCTTTTTTAAAGTATAGGTTTCATGGGTTTCCGCCATGGTTACTGTAATACTGTCAGCGGAGAGTGATTTTACCGTGGCCAATTTACCGTTTACGTAGGCATTCCCTTCCGAGTCATTTTTAATGAACATTACCTGGGCACCTTCTTTTAATTCAATTTGTGGTAACACCGGATACATGCTTTCCAGGAAGTCGCCTTCAATAATGGCATTGTAATAATGTGAAGGTGCCTTCAACTCCAGCAACGTGTTTCTGTTCAACTGATCAGCTTTGTAGTTATGCGTAGTGAGTGTAATCGCTTCCTTTATGTTTTTAATGGCTTCAGCCGGCTGATAGTGTTGATTCAGTTTTTCAATATCCGATTCGGTAATAATGTTGTTACGCAGGTTATTGAGAATGTTGATAAAGGTATTGTCCTGCTGTCGGAAAATTTTATCCAACTCAATGTAAACAAACGATGCATGGTGGAGTGCTTTAGCCTCATAAAACCAGGGCGAAGCGTAGTATCGTCCAAGCACCTGCGCTTCTTCACCTTTAACAACCGGTGGCAATTGGTACAAGTCTCCAATAAATAATACCTGCATCCCCCCAAAACTTTGGTAAAAATTTCCCCGAGCTGCTTTTAACCGGTAATCGATGGCGTCCAGTACATCGGCACGCAACATACTCACTTCATCAATCACTACTAAGTCGATGGAGCGCAACACTTGTTTACGATCACTGTTTAGCGGATGTTTTCGCCCCAGCATATCGGTTGAGAAGTAGCTCCCAGTATCCTGAAAATCATGCGGGAGGTAGCGCTCTGGTAAAAATGTACCCCGGGGTAGCAGAAATTGCGAATGGATGGTAACACCTCCGGCATTTAGTGCCGCAATGCCCGTGGGTGCGATAACAACAAACGATTTATGGGTTTTACGCGCGAGATTTTTTAAAAAGGTGGTTTTGCCTGTGCCCGCTTTTCCGGTAAGAAAAATATGGCTGTTGGTTGTGTTGATAAATTTTATAGCCGCATCTATCCGATCGGTAACCGTTTGCTCTTCCGCTTCGCCATACCTATGCATCATGGTACAAAGTAAACATATCAACCAGCAGTAATCCGTGTTCGTGTAAGAATTCTTGTCACGATTATGTATGCAAATATATCCTCCATACAGCAAATCCGTTAGCTTTGCGATTCTAAATCAGCATCTTGTATGAAAGCATCTCCCATTCAAAAAACACTCGCCTCACTGGGTATTAAAACTTCCAACCCAGGTGTTTCAACCGGAAAGAAGTGGCTGAAATCAAAAGGGCCAATCGTAACATCTTTTTCACCCGTTGATGGTTCCCTCATCGGATCGGTACAGGCGGCTGATGAGAAAACGTTTAATAAAGTGGTGGAAATATCAAAAGAAGCCTTTAAAGTTTGGCGAAAGTGGCCGGCCCCAATACGGGGTGAAGTAGTTCGTCAGATAGGAGAGGCGCTACGGAAAAATAAGGAATCATTGGGCAAGTTGGTTTCGTACGAAATGGGTAAGTCTTACCAGGAAGGATTGGGCGAAGTGCAAGAGATGATTGACATCTGCGATTTCGCGGTAGGCTTGTCGCGCCAGCTTCACGGATTAACCATGCATTCAGAAAGACCAAATCACCGGATGTATGAACAGTATCATCCACTGGGAATCGTTGGGATTATATCGTCCTTCAATTTTCCAGTTGCTGTTTGGTCGTGGAATACTATGTTGGCATGGGTTTGTGGCGACACGTGTATATGGAAGCCTTCCGAGAAAACTCCCCTGTGCAGCATTGCCTGTCAACAAATCATCGCTAAGGTATTTGAAGTGAATGATGTACCTGAGGGTGTTTCATGTTTGGTAAATGGTGATGCATCTATGGGTAAGGAATTGGCTCAATGCGAAGACATACCGTTGGTTTCCGCTACCGGTTCAACCCGTATGGGTCGGGCTGTAGGTAAAATGGTTATTGAGCGGTTTGGAAGACCATTGCTTGAGCTTGGTGGAAACAATGCCATCATTATTACGGAGAAGGCCAACCTTGAGATGGCTATACGGGGTGCTTTGTTTGGTGCGGTGGGCACAGCCGGGCAGCGTTGTACAACAACACGCAGGTTAATCATTCATGAGCGCGTTTACAATGATGTAAGGACTAAACTGAAGAAGGCATACTCCCAGCTTTCCATTGGAAACCCACTTGATTCAAAAAACCATGTTGGTCCACTTATTGATCAGCACGCTGTGTCACTTTACCTCAATGCCTTAAGCGAAATTAAAAAGCAGGGTGGAAAATTTGTTGTCGAAGGAGGCATGCTGAAGGGCAAGGGATATGAGTCGGGTTGTTATGTTAAACCCGCTATCGCTGAAGTGAAAAACAATTTTCCGATTGTTCAGCAGGAAACCTTCGCGCCTATTCTCTACCTGATAAAATACAAAACCCTGGAGGAGGCTATTGAGATTCAGAATGATGTGAAGCAAGGGCTTTCGTCCGCTATCATGACTTCCGACTTACGCCAGATGGAAAAATTCCTTTCCTATGCCGGTTCAGATTGCGGCATTGCTAACGTTAACATTGGTACATCCGGGGCGGAGATCGGTGGTGCTTTTGGTGGTGAGAAGGAAACTGGCGGTGGCCGTGAATCAGGTTCGGATGCGTGGAAAATCTACATGCGCAGACAAACCAACACCATTAACTACGGTGACTCCTTACCGTTGGCTCAAGGAATTAAATTTGATGTTTAAGATATTTAATTTGATAGTAAACCGCTTGGATTTCGATGGCAATCGTTTATTTTTATAAGAATTAATACCACTTACTGCTATGCCCGATAAAAAGTTCAGAACTGTAATGCTTATTGACGACAATGAGATCGATAACCTGATCAATCAGAAAATGATTGAGTCGGCTTCTATTACCGAGAACATTTATACACACACTGGGGCAAAGAGCGCTATTGAATTTTTGAGGAATATGGAACGGCTGGATGTGGCCGATAAGGTATTACCCGAT
Source organism: uncultured Roseivirgaceae bacterium (assembly GCA_964597075.1). GTDB lineage: Bacteria > Bacteroidota > Bacteroidia > Cytophagales > Cyclobacteriaceae > UBA2336. The sequence goes on from CAZQXC010000098.1 coordinate 7,959, forward strand.
GTTATCTTCCTGGATATTGATATGCCGTTAATGGATGGCTTTCAGTTTTTAGAAGAATTTGAAAAGTTGAGCAGCATGGCGAAGAAGAAATGCAAAATTATAATGCTCACTTCATCCATAAACCCTCAGGATTTCAGTCGTTCGAAGAAATACGATAACGTAAAACTTTACCTGAACAAGCCGCTTTCTCACGAAAACATTTTAAAGCTGGAGATTTAATACTCCGTTAAGTTTATCACCAACTTCTCATCAAGTTTAACCAACATAGTCGGTGCAAAATAACTTGTTTTGGCTACGCTCAGTTTCGGAATTACCGCATTAATCTTTTTGGCTTTTTCTTTCTTCGCCTCACTGACGGCTATCTTCAGAATTTTAATAAAGAGCTGAATGTTTTCACAGGCATCCTTGCCTAAGAGGCGGATTTGCCGTTGAATGCTACTCGCCAGTTGATTGAAGAGTTCATAATCGTGAAGCAGAACATATTGCAAGGCCAACAATGATTTTATCTCAAGCTGAGTGATAGGATATTTTTTTAAGCTCACCTCATTCAATAAATTGTTAATGAGTTTGGAAGCTTCATCATATTTTCCAACATAATAGGCGCTAAGCGCTCTGTACGTTACATAAATAACATGCCTGGGTATATCCAGTAAATCGATTTCATAGTCGATAAAAAGGCTATCATTTTCACCGTAAAGTTCTGCTTCGGTGCCTAACCGTAAATGTCTTTCGAGTTTTGAGATGAGGAACTGTGCTGGGAAAGTATACGTGGCATAGTTTGTAAGCAGGTTGCCTGCGGCATCATTTACTTCCTCAAAGTATTTTTCGGCTTGTCTGTAAACTTTGTAATGGTTGTAGTACTCTAGTTTTAAAAACTCAAAAACAAGGTTCAGATGATAGTAAATAGAATCCAGGCTGTAACTGTCAAAAATCTTTTGGACTTTCTCAAAAGTATCTTCAATGGATTCTGTATCCTGTTGAAGATTTTCATCGGGTTCAACAAACAGACGATGAAAGACATGAATGGCACTTCGGTAAACATAAAGCCTGTGCGATTCGTATAGGTTAGCCACATTCGACATTTCCTTAATAAGGAGGGATAGCCCGAGTTTTTCTACATCATCACCCGTTAGTAAATAGCTTCCGTACTTTTTGAAGTAATCAGCGAGTAATTCTTCAGCCTTGTCTAGTGCCAGCATATAGGCCACATGCCGGTTGTAAAGCTGGGAATATTGAAAGTAATCGGGTGAATTTACCTGAAGCTTCTTTAACGACTTGTATATAATCGTGAGCTCGTTAGCCAGGTCGTAATCGATCAGTTCTTTTTCCAGTTTTTTAAGCGTAGCAATGGCAATCGTGCGTTTTTTGGTAAAAACAATTTCGTTGATATTGGCTACTTTTCGAAGGACGTCCGTACGGGGACTCTCCAGTTGCTGCATCAAATATTCCTCAATTTTCAGGTTGAGGCGCGAACGAAGGGTGTAGTAGGCATTGGCATTTACCTCCAGTTCGGTCATGATTTT
>CAZQXC010000099.1:0-9393 GCA_964597075.1 uncultured Roseivirgaceae bacterium
ATTCCAGCGTGTACCCGACTGTAATGGGAAAACAAGTTTTATATAAGAAGTGTTACCCTCTGATTCAACAGCAAACTGAGTTGTAGTACGGGCCGACCAGGTTTCCTTAAACGTCCAGGGTTCGTTCGGATCATTTCGGGTGCTCCGATGCAAAACATAGGTGATTCCTCCTTCGCCATTTGTAAATGAATCAACAATCTCAACCTGGAGCTCATACATGAATTCTTGCGGGGGGCTAAATGCCGTGTATAGAATTTCCTCTACTGAATAAATCTGGTAAAATCCGGTTTGAAGTGGAAAGTATTCCTCATCTTTTAACCGGATAGCTTCCTCCGGAGTACACCCCACTACCAGCATTGTTAATAGCAGGAAATATGGTAGAAATCGTTTCAAGTATCCAATGTTTTTATTAACTCAAGGCCGGATTTAAAACGCCACCTGCTTATTTTTCTTGTGTGGCTTAACCCCAAAGTTACCGAATTACCATGGGCTTAAAAACAACCGTAAAAGTTGGCAGCATAACCAATCTCAGCGATGCGCGGTATTGTGCCGGTATGGGAGTTGATTTACTGGGTTTCAATGCTACAGCAGGAAGCCCGGATTATATCAATTCCATCCAACTAGAAGAACTGCGGGGCTGGTTTGTGGGACCAAAAGTGGTCGTTGAAATTTACGGCATAGACAACGTTGAAGCCTATGAGACTTTGCTCACGAACTATCAACCGGACATGATTGAATTGTCCTTTCATGAATTGCTAAAACTCAGGCCACACAATATTCCATTAATATTAACTATCCTTCCGGAACAATACCACGCTCAGGCAGCAGTGCTTCGTGATTTCAAATCAACCATACAATTTTTACAGCTCCCTGCTGATAGTGACAGAAAGCTTCTTAAGGAGATTGTAAAACAATTTCACGTGCTCCTGGAAGCATCAAACGATGTTGAGCCAGCCATAAATTTTATTAAAGAAAATCCAGGCATTGGGTTAGCCCTGAAAGGATCTTCGGAAGAAAAGGCAGGTTACAAAAGTTACGATCAACTATCCGTGGTGTTAGAGCAACTGGAACAAGACTAGGCCTTGAAAATATACTTGTTATTCTCCTCCCGTTGAATGTAGCCCTGTCCGATCTTCTGCTCCAAACTAGTGATGTACAGCTCCAGTGAATTCTCTGATAGATATACTTCTGACCCCCAAAGAAATTGAAGTAGCGCACTGTGGTTTATAGCTTTTCCCTGGTTTTGGGCAAGAAAGAACAACAACTCAAATTCAGGTTTACTTAAAAAAGTGATCTCATTGCCCACCAATACCGAGTTCTTTTTTCGGTTTAACGTAAGTCTGCCAACTTCCAACTCAGGTGCACCTTTTCGGATGATGTAATTTTTTCTCAGTACCGCGCTTATCTTATGGGTAAGCGAGCGCAGACCCATTATTTTCTCAATATAATCATCAGCTCCGGTATCAAGGGCTGCCTGTTGATAATAAGGCTCTGATTTAGCTGTTAAAAAAAAGATATAGGTCTCTTCAAATTGCTTCATCTTTCGTAATTCCCGGCAAAGCTCAATGCCATTGGGATGTGGCATCATCAAATCAAGTACAATTAAATCCGGTGAAAATGACTTGGCAGTCTTTATGGCTTTCGAACTTTCTTCCAGAACTTTTACTTTATAGCCTTCCCTCCATAAGTTATACTTAAGTAGTTCCAAAATATCCCGATCATCATCCACAACCAATACACGCAACAGTTTCTTCTCCGACATAACTACATGGTTGCGGAAATGTATAGTTCAAACATTAACAAGATTTTATAAGCGCGTTAATAGTGAATTAAGTTTTAATCTGATAGTCCGTTAAAATATCACACTACTCTTTCTAAAGGTCATCTCGGGCCTGCCTGCTTGTATCCGCTTCGGCATAGGCAGGCTTTGACCCGCGATCGCACATAGTAGGGATGCAGGCCTGCTTACCGGAAGGCAGGCTCAATGGCCGCCTTGACAGCTAGGTGTCTGTGTGGACTATGTAAATTTTAATCAGTAGAATGACATTTTTAAACAGGGAAGCCACCGAGCTTCAAGGCATGTTCAATAGCTTCCTGGGTTGAATCCGGATAATTGATCTCAATTTTCTGTTTTGATTCTATCCACTCAACAATTTTTGGAAGCCTCTTCTTCTTTATGTTCTTCAGAACAGGAACACCCAGATCACGGAGTGCTTCAGCGTTGTAATGCTGCTCGTATTGCTTCTTCATGGGCACCACCATAAGTTTCTTTCCCAGAAATAAAGCCTCTGCCGGTGTTTCAAATCCGGCACCACATAAAATACCTTTTGACGAAAGCAGACTAGCAACAAACTCTTCGTTGTTTACCGGGTAAACAGAGAGTTGTCCGATGTGATATGGTTTATGGGCATGTTTGGAGAAAATATGCCACCGCACATTGGCTACATTGGCTAATACTGGAACGAGTTTACGGTCATCATACGCAGGCAGATATACCGTATAATGCTCACCTTGGCTAGCTTTTGCTTCGCGAATAGCTGTTCGGATAACCGGAGTATAAATGGATTTATCAAACCTGGCGAAATGAAAACCAACTGCGGCCGCTGTCGGGGCATAATTATTTAAAATCCAATCACCTACCGGGTCAAAATGCTTCGGCTGAGGCACCTTTTTAGAAAGTAATGCTGACTGATGACTCAGGGCCACACAGGGTATTTTTTTCTTCCGGGCCGCCCAGGCGGAAATAGGTTCAAAGTCATTAATAACCAGATCATATTTCTCTACCGGGAATTTTTTAATTTCACTGTATACTTCTTTTGTACTGTTTTGCTTAAATGTTTTTAAGAAATCGATACCTCCGGATTTACCAAAGAAGAAACTTAATCCTTTTGATTTATACTTAACAGGATAAGGAAGTTTAATATCAGCCTGTGCACCACTTAAGAAAATATCAAGATCACCATACTCCTTCAGAATGGGAATAATATCCAATGCCCGGGCTACATGTCCATTACCAGTTCCTTGTATGGCGTAAAGTATTTTCACTTTTTAACGGTTAAAAACTCGTTTACCAAATCCCTGAATATTTCATCATTGTCTAGCTTGTTTCGCAAGCGCTTGGCAAGTTTCATCGATTTAGCTTGTGCATCATTTTTATACCGGTATACACTCCAACTTGAACCGTCATATTCCAGAGAAGTTAAATTTTCAATCCAATCGCCTGAATTCAGGTACATCACCTGTCCCTTTTCTGTTTCAATTTTCCGGATCTCCGGTTGGTGGATGTGACCACACACTACATAGTCGTACCCGTTGGATATGGCAATATCAGCGGCAGTCTTTTCGAAATCATTGATAAATTTAACAGCCGTTTTCACACTATCTTTGACCCGCTTCGACAATGATATTTTTTGTCTTCCAACTTTGGTAAGACACCAGTTTACCATGGTATTGATTACAATCAGCGTGTCATATCCTACCGCCCCCAGCCTGGCAAGCCATTTTGAGTATTTCATAGTCACATCAAATACATCACCATGAAAAATCCAGGCACGCTTTCCATTAAGTTTAAGTACAACTTTATTCTCAATTTGAAAGGAACCCAATCTAAACCCAGCGAATTTGCGTAACATTTCATCGTGGTTACCGGTAAGGTAAATGATTTTGGTGCCCTTGGTTAGCAAACTGGTGATATGCTTAATCACCTGCATATGCGATTTAGGCCAGTAGTGCTTGCTGAACTGCCACATGTCGATGATGTCGCCATTCAGAATAAGTTTTTTAGGTTTGATTGTTTTGAGGTAGCGGAGAAGCTCTTCGGCATGACAGCCGTAGGTGCCCAGGTGTATGTCGGATAATACTACAATGTCGAGCTCGCGCTTTTTACTTTTACTCATGCAGCGGATAAAAAGAAACCCGGAGACCCTAAAGTCCCCAGGTATCCTAAACCTTTGAAGAAGTTCTACTGTTGTAAAAATAGAGATAGGCTATTACTCCTGCTTCATGGTGGTATTACGGAATTGTTAACAATCAAATTGACGCGCTAAATCTGAAACGAAGGTATTTGATTGTTTCTCCTGTACTGGCAAAAGCTTCCTCGTACCGTGTTTTGATATCGAAACATTCCGGTCGAAGTTCAGAAGCATAAATATCGTGGCTAAAGGCAAGGTCGATGATGTCGCTTCGAAGCTGAAGTTCCTCCAGGGTATAGGTAAAGAGGTTTGTATTGTCTGTTTTTAGCCTGATAAATCCACCGGGGCGGATAAGCCGCTTATACATTTCGAGAAACCGCGGGTTGGTGAGTCTGCGCTTTATATCACGTTTACGCGGACGTGGGTCGGGAAAAGTCAGCCACACTTCATCCACCTCACCTGCACTAAAAAAGTTCTCAATCAAAAGAATTTGTGTTCGCAGAAAGGCTACATTGGAAAGATTGTTTTCAACGGCAAGCGTACTTCCTTTCCAGATGCGCTCACCTTTAATGTCTACCCCGATATAATTCCGATCTGGAAATAGTGAAGCCAGCCCTACCGTATATTCTCCCCGACCACAGGCCAATTCCACCGTAAGGGGATTTGAATTCTTGAAATAGTCTGCCTGCCAACGGCCTTTGATTTGTGTATAGATCTCCTTGGTTGGCTCCAGTACGTTACTTCGCTCCTCAATTATCCTGAATCGTTCCTGTTTGCGTTTCATCTGATTTCCTGGAGTTCATTTAGTTCAGCCACCACAAAAGTGCTTCCACCAATAAAAATAAAATCATTTGGTGTCGCCCGCAGCCTGGCCGTAGCCAACGCCTCATTTACATCAGGTTTAACTTCACCCGTAAGGTTAAAATTTTGAGCTTCGTGTGCCAGCGTATGCGCATCCAAAGCACGGGGAATATTCGCCTGACAAAAAATGTAATGTGCAGGTGTTGGTAAGAGTGCCAGTATTTTTGATCGGTCTTTATCTTTCACCATTCCCCAAACAATGTATAACTTATGATAGGAGTAGGTCTGAATCTGGGCAACGATTTCCCTGATACCATCAATGTTGTGTCCGGTATCACAGATTATTAAGGGGGCATCACCGATTTTTTGCCAACGGCCCTTTAAACCGGTTTGGAGAATTACATTTTCTAATCCGTGTTTTATGTGCTGATGACTTATGCGAAATCCTTTGTTGCGGAGTATGTTCAGCGTCTTTAACACACCTGGTAAATTTTTTAGCTGATAGCTACCGCGAAGTGGTAACTCAACCGTTAATTCTTCACTCCCACCTGTACATACTATCTGCCCGGATAACGTTTGTTGACAAGAAATTTCCTGGTCGGCAAAAAAAATTGGAGCATTTAGTTCAACTGCTGTTGCAGTAAAAAGATCTTTTAACTCCGTTTGCGATTCACTGATCACGACCGGGATGCCTGCTTTAATAATCCCTGCTTTTTCCAAGGCAATTTTCTCCAACGTATCCCCCAGCAAATCCATATGATCAAACCCGATGTTGGTTATCAGGGAAACCTCAGGCAGTATGACATTGGTTGAATCCAGCCTTCCGCCAAGTCCTGTTTCAATTACTGCGATGTCCACGGCCTGTTTTGAAAAATACTCAAAAGCCATGGCCACCGTAATCTCAAAAAATGACGGCTTGATAATTTCCAGTTGAGGCTTAATCTTGCCGACAAAATCAACCACGAATTCTTCATCTACTTCCTTTCCGTTAATCTTTATTCGTTCCGTAAATGATTTTAAGTGCGGTGATGTATACAATCCGGTTTTATACCCGGCAGATTGCAATACCGAAGCCAGCATATGCGAGGAGCTTCCTTTACCATTGGTGCCGGCTACATGTATAGTTTTGAAGTTGCGGTGAGGATTACCTAAAAACTGGCAGAGCGCCAGCGTATTGGTCAGGTCCTTTTTATATGCAACAGACCCCACCCGTTGAAACATCGGGAGGTTGGCATACAGAAAATCCAGTGTTTGCTGATAGGTCATGCGGGCGCAAAACTGCATGGGATACTGCCAAAATCCAAATGTGCGTTACCTTAAGTTATTTTCAATAATTTTTCAGGATCACTTCGAGTATCAAATATAACTTTAATGTAAACCGTCTGAATTTGGGTCTGGTAACTATAAATAATTTTATAATTACCTTCCACAAGATATCTGTATTCTTTATTCCTTTTTATTAGAGCCTGATCTAATGCTCCTGATTCCGGAAACTTTTCAAGCTGACTAGTGCGGGAAAGTATATTTTGAATAATTTTAAGAGCGTCCTTTGCCGAGTGCTGAGCTATGAATTCATAAATGCACTCCAGATCAATAAATGCCTCTTCCGTCCAGATTACTCGGGCAATGACCAAATTTTAACCTTTTTGTTTAAAATAAGTTTCAATATCACGTTGAGAGTAAATACGTCCTGACTCAATGTCCTCTTCCGCCCGATCCAATTTCCTTTCAATTTCCTCCAAAGAAGCTGGGATTCTTTTTTTATAAGTATCGTTTACGGAATCCTTTCTTACTTTTTCAATTATCCGGATTAGTTCTTCATCATCTACCCGTGTAAGCCACTCAATAAGCCTGATTTTCTTTAATGCAATATCCATATACGAATATACTTACAATTTCATTTAAAGTCATTTCTCCTTTGTTCAATTCGACCGAATGACAAAGGTAATTCTACCTGAAGAGATGGGCGGTACATTGGTACCAGTTTTACTGAAGGTGAGTTTTTCTATCTCCTTACGACAGATGGTTTCTGCTTCCAGACTAACGCTCCTCTCTATGGTTCGAATAGAGATAATTTCCCCAGCATCATCCACTTTAATTTCAAATACTACCCTACCCGTTTCATTATTTGGAACATTTGGCTTAGGTATGAAATCCCAGTTCCACCCCGCCAATTCAAGTCCTGCTCCTCCGGCTCCACCACCTTGTTTGCCATAAAGCGCATCATCATCAATTTTACCTTTCGGATCGCCTTTATCACCCGTCTTGTTCGCATCATCCCCATGACTTACCGGTTTACCTTCTTTGTTGTCGGTGGTGGTTTTGTCTGCTGTTGTTTTGGTTGCGCTCTTGTCTTCGGTTACCGTTTCCTTGGGTTTAGTCTCGGTCTTTACAACCTCTATTTGTTCCTGCTCCTTAGGTTTTTCAACCGGCTTGGGATCAACTTTCTTTTCTTCTTTAAGCGTTACCGGGCTTTCCTGCTTAGTAACTACAGGTTGTTCAATGGGTTTAGACTCCTGAGGCTTTGATTCTTCAATCAGTGGCTTTTCTTCTTCCTGTTGCTGATCATTTTCGGCCTGCTCCACTTCCTCCTGAGAGGGTTGTTGTGAACCCGCTGGTTCCGTAGGTTGCACGGGTCCGGTTCCTACATCATCCGTTCCGAAATTCAGTTCTATGCCATACTCAGGAAGTGGTGGATTAGGCGCCCGCCAGGCTACCACGAACAGGAACACCAGCAACAATAAACCATGTACACCAATAGTAGTAACCAGCGCAATTTGCTTGTTCTTCTTTTCCTGCACTTCCTCCTTACTTATCTGATTTACGTACACGTTCAAATTTATTTAGGTTTTGTAGCAGCTATTACTTTCGCTTCCAGCGATGTAGCTATTCCGGTAACGTACATGGCTTCTCCCCATGGAACATCCCTATCAATATGCAACACTACCGAGCCGCCTTTTCCAGTCAGCTTGATTTTCAGTTCACCTTCCAGTAAACTTTTCGATACCTTCTTTTCATTAACGTAATATTGCAAGTCTTTGGTCACCGTAACGGAAACTTTTTGCATTTCAATCGTGCTGGACTTCGTGCTGGGTAAGTTTACCGGGAGACCGGAAGGAGTAACAAACGAAGAGGTAAGCATGAAAAACACAAGCAAAAGAAAGATCAGGTCTGTCATGGATGACATACTGAACATGGGCTCAACCTTGTTTTTCGAACTTAACTTCATCTGGGTTCTTGTAATAAATCAACAAAATCAATAGAAGTATATTCCATTTTGTGAATCACTTTCTGCACGCGCGACACCAGGTAATTGTATGCCAGATAGGCAACAATACCTACAAACAAGCCGGCCACGGTTGTAATCATAGCCGTGTAGATACCATCGGAAAGTAACTTCGGGCTCACCGATCCCTCCTGTTGTGATATGGAGATAAAGGCTTTCACCATACCAATAACAGTTCCTAAGAAGCCCATCATGGGTGCAACACCGGATACGGTAGCCAGGGTTGACAAGTTCTTTTCCAGTTTAAAGATTTCAATCTTTCCAACATTCTCAATGGATGCCTCAATATTTTTTAACGGGCTTCCTATCCTGGAAACCCCCTTTTCGATCATACGCGCAATGGGAGAATCCGTTTGCGAGCATAAAAGTTTAGCTCCAGTGATATCTCCCTTCAACACCTGTTCCTTTATCTTATTCATAAAGGCATTTGGGTCCTGATTGGCTTTTCGGATGGTTAGAAAACGTTCAAAGAAAATATAGATGGCTACAAAGGACAGAAGCACGATGGGAACCATCATAAATCCTCCTTTTAAGGTAAGATCAATTACCGATAAAGACTGATTCACGGGCTCAGGCCCGGTAACATCAGTTATGATTTGCATCAATACCATGATGTGGTTGAAAAGGTTAAATTAAAAAATAAGTTCACCCGAGGGTTAAAAAATCAGTACTTGAGTACCCAAACACCATCGCCATACTGGGCTTTCAATTCATTTGCTTTTGCCTGAGCGTCATTAAATGATTCACCTTCAGAAACCGTGATACGTGAAACCTTATGCCTACCGAATGGAGGTATGATTTTAGAACTTACCCCCTGATCACTTAATTTTTTAGCATAATCCATCAATAAATCACCATCCAATGCGCTGGATACAACCACATAATAACGACCGGTACGCTCACTTAGTGTCTCTATGGTTCCTTCTTTTGGAATAGCGGCTAACGAATCAAGTCTACGCTGCTCAGCCGCCTGACGTTCAAGGCGAATGCGATTCTCTTCATCTTCTTTGGCTTTACGGGCAGATTCACGAGCTGCGGCTTCAGCCTGCTCAGCGGCTATACGCTCCTTTTCTTTGGGTTGATAAATGACAAAATACCAGGTGGCACCTAATGCCAGCACAATAATCAAAAGTATACCCAACAACTTTGGCCAGATAGAGGGTTCCTCATATTCGGGTGTATACCGATAACTGTTTTCGTTCGAAGCCTCTGCCTCCTGATTTCTTTCTTCATAGCTGGAGTAGACAGACTCTTCCTGCTGCGGCTCTGGTGCTGGTTCACTATAACTGCTGGCGGCATCCGATACAGGTTCGGTGGGCTCTTCTCTGCGAATGGGTTCGTATTCTATTTCTGGAAGACCGAAGGAATCATCGGATTCGTTACCCTTGTTTTCAT
>CAZQXC010000100.1:0-498 GCA_964597075.1 uncultured Roseivirgaceae bacterium
GACCTTCATAAGGCCAATAAAACCCTGCCCGAGTTTTACCTGAAACGGATGCGAATGGCACCTAATCCGACTACTGAGTCAGCACCACAGGTGAAGCCAATAAACAAAACCATAACACGTGAAAAATATCCGTGGTCATTTGAGTTGGCCATTCGGTATGCCATGGATGCAGAGGGTTTTCACTTTGCACCGGCCGTGGGTTTTGGTTTTAGAAAACAATTATCTGAGTTCTGGTCACTTAATACCGGCTATACATTTTTTCAAAGTCCGTTTTCAGGCGCAACAGATTACACATTTAATATTCATACGCTTGATGCACTCGGTATCTATCATTTTTCCTCATCACAACACAAAGGGTTCTTTGCCGGAGGCGGATTGGCTTTTCAAGTACGCAATGATGAATATTATAATTTTGATAAAAAAAAGGATTTGACGTTGGCGTATAACTTTGGGTATAACTTTCAACTTAAACTTTTTGGCAAAAAGCGAAATATGGGG
>CAZQXC010000100.1:508-9340 GCA_964597075.1 uncultured Roseivirgaceae bacterium
CCCTATAACTTACGACAATACCACTGAAATTCTTACGCAGTTGATGGCCGGAATCCGTTTTCGGTTCCGCGATGATTAAACAGAGCACGAGAATACCGCTACTGAATAAAGACCTGTACTATTTAGATGGTATCTTTATTTTTAACTTCCACACCTCATCATACTCAATATTCCCACCATCTACGAGTTCACGAATAATGTCCACAAATAATTCCGTATCGCGTGGACTTAACTTCGTCTCCAATTCCTCACTGGTAAGCGGGCCCGCAGCGAGGGTCATTAAAATTTCATGTTGCAACTCCTTTGCCTCCACCTGGTTTTCTTTTTTGCGTTTGGCCACACACACATCGCACCTACCACAAGGCTCCCAGCTTTGTTCATCAAAATAATCAAGGATCAATTGCATCCTGCACCGATGCGTTGAGGTAACGAAGTTGGTCATAGCCTCCATCTTTTCCTCCGCAAGTTTTTTACGGACTTTTAAGCGCTCAAAATTTAACGGCAACCGGTCAACATCCTGCCTGGACAAAACAAAGGTGACCTGCGGACTATCGATAACCGGCTGGTAAATAAGCACTTTCAATTCATGTAAATGACGCAACTCTGCCTTTAGCTCCTCCATCGGAAGCTTCAATCCCTTAGCCAATTGCGATTCCGTGATCTTCATAAAATCGCCAAAGAGTTGGGCACCATACAGGCGCAACAACATTTTTATGATCGGATCGAATTTTTCATTAGCAATCTGGAATTCATATAAGGCAGCACGGTCCATCTGAAAGCTGAGGTGAGAAGGACTGTAAAAACTTTCATTAAATTGAATCAAACCTTCCTCTTCCAGCTTTTTGAGCGCGCCATAAACTTCCTGAACGTGCAAACTAAATCGTTCTGAAAATTCATGAAGATCAAATTCATAACTTTCCCCTTCCCCGCTTCCTTCGGCCAGTTGAAAATAATTGGCTAGTCCCTGATAAATTGTTTTCAGGTATGAAACCTCCGGATGCGCCTGCTTCACTTTGGCCTCCAAACTAGCAATATCCGATTCGTGCCAAACACAAACAGCATAGGAACGGTTACCATCGCGTCCGGCACGGCCTGCCTCCTGATAATACGACTCCAGGTTTTCAGGAAGGTCCATGTGTACTACCGTGCGCACATCGGGTTTATCGATGCCCATACCAAAAGCATTGGTAGCTACCATTACCCGGCTTCTTCCTTTAATCCAATCGTCTTGATGCTCGGTACGCTGCTGAAAAGTTAAGCCCGCATGATAGACCGTTGCTGAAATATTTTTCTTTATTAACAATTCGGCTAACTCCACGGTGCCTTTTCGAGAGCGCACATAAACGATAGCCGGGCCGCTTACCTTTTGCAACACTTCCAGTAATTTTTTCTCCTTGTGTTCAGCTTTACGAACAACAAACGAGATGTTATCACGAGCAAACGTGCGCTGAAAGACTTCAAATCCATTCCGGAAAGCCAACTTATCAATAATATCATCTTTAACCTGCTGGGTAGCGGTGGCGGTAAGGGCAATTACCGGAACATTAGGCATTAACTCCCGCAAAGTCGTTATTTGTAAGTAGGGCGGACGGAAATCATACCCCCATTGCGAGATGCAATGCGCCTCATCAACCGCCACAAGGGAAACCTTCATTTGCTTTACCCGGGCAATGAAGAGTTCCGTTTGCAAACGTTCCGGAGATACATATAAAATTTTTACATGTTCGTGAATGCAGTTGTCCAGCAATCGGTCAATTTCAGCCCGGCTCATTCCGGAATGTATGGCAACTGCTGCAATTCCTTTTCGCTTCAATCCTTCCACCTGATCTTTCATTAAGGCAATAAGTGGCGAAATCACCAGGCACATTCCTTCCATCAGTAAGGCTGGTACCTGAAAGCAAACCGATTTTCCTCCACCGGTGGGGAGCAAGGCCAGGGTATCCTGATGCTTTAATACGGAAGCAATGATGTCTTCCTGCATCGGCCGAAAGGCAATGTGTTTCCAATAGCGTTTTAATATGGAGAGGGGTGATTCCATGTACCCGAATATAAGATGTCCTGATCAATTACCTCACCCCGTCCTCTCGGACACCACTCTCCTTGCAGGAGAGGGGAATGGGGTGAGGTATTAATGCCGAGTGATTTTTAAAATTTTGCTGAGCCAGACTCAGGTAGGCAGACCGGCATTGTGAAGGTTGAGATCGCGGGTCAAAGCCCGCGATGACGTTTAGAAATGGTAATCTGTCTATGCGGATTATTGTAGCTCAAGCAAATAGAAAAAGCGGGCCTGTTGGTCCGCTCTTAAATGATTGGAAAAAAACGATGATCCGTAAACATTCCTATAACTGCATTTATAGTCATCGCGGGCATTTGACCCGCGATCCCAAACTATCACTAAGATGCCGGCCTGCCGACCGGACAGGCTCGCGGGCCGGCATGACCTTTTAGATATGTTTGCGGACCATCAGGAGTAAATTAAACCCAGAATTGTCATTAGAAAAATTCATAGGTAGCAATTAGTTGACGAATACTGACGGTACCGTCAGTATTGTCAGGGTTTAACCCCGACATTGAAAATGAAGAAACGCTTACTTTACAATACCTCATGCAACTTCTTCATTTTCAATTGTCGGCACGTAGTGCAAAAATGTTTAATGACTTTTTTGGGTTAAAATCTACTTACTGGCTGATTGGAGCAGCTTCACCCCCGTTTCACCAAGATGCTTTTGTAAAATACTCTTATACTGTTGCGAATTGGTGTACCCGCCATCAGCTTTAAAAAATTCTTCCAGCAAGGGCAACCAGTCGCTGTTCATGGGCATGATAAAGCCAAACTGCTCAGCTGCCTTATCGCCTACCGGATGGCGTTTAACGGATTTTCGCTCACTCACCGCTTTCAGGTAGAAGGCCAGGTCGAGATAGGAAAAGGCATTGGGATCGCTGAATATTTTTTGATACACCTCCGGACTGGTGTCTAATGTAACCACCTTCATGGCCGGATAATATTTCTTTAATTCCAGGATGCGCTTTTCATTGAGTGTACCTTTGGCTGTATATGCAGTAAGTTTAGAGAATGTGGTACCTAAATCTTCGAGCTTGGTCAAGGTTGGAACGTTATTCTGCGTAATCAGAATTGCAAAATTAGTAATGAAAGTCGGACTGAATTTTACCTCGCGCTTGCGCTCATCAGTGATGGTAATATTTCCTAATCCAAAAACTCCACCCGTTGAAGCTTTTACTTTATCGTACATGCCGCGAAAATTTGAGCCGTCACCAACAAATTTCGACTGAAGGGTGACCCCTTTGGTTTTATTTGCCCACTGAATAAAATCAGCAGTAATATCTACACATATTCCTGTAAGTTTTCCCGCAGCATCCTTATACACAAAACTGGGCGTTTCAACATAGGCAAAGGATATGGTTCCCTTTCCGGCAGCTTTCACTTGTCCCCATGAATCACCTACATAACCTTGCGCAAATAATCCGTGGCTTACCACAAACAACATTGAAATAATGACTCCGTTTTTCATACCCCATCGAATTTAGTATACAGAGATACGGAATTGATTTCTCAGAAACCCCGGGTAAGTAAGATTAGTGTACTATTTACCGCTACATTGATATTTACCAGATGATTTTCTCCTTATTTAAAAACGCTTCAATGCCACGCTTGCAATCCTCGGTGTTTCTGGCATGGGCATTTAACGTTGCAGCATACTCAAGAGCATCCGCTAGGGATTTACCGGCTGTTTCAGCCATTAACTTTTTGGTAAGTGCC
Source organism: uncultured Roseivirgaceae bacterium (assembly GCA_964597075.1). Classification (GTDB taxonomy): domain Bacteria; phylum Bacteroidota; class Bacteroidia; order Cytophagales; family Cyclobacteriaceae; genus UBA2336. The sequence continues at coordinate 4,287 of CAZQXC010000100.1, forward strand.
ATACTGGAGGCTGAATTTGTAGCGATTAGTCGTGAGGTGAAATCCCAAACTTCTTTTTCAAGATTTTCAGTCGCAACAACACGATTGATTAAGCCGATAGCTTGAGCTCGCTCGGCAGAAATCAGCTCGCCCCCTAACAAAAGTTCCCGGGCGGCTCCTTCACCAATTTTTCGGATAATGAAAACAGAAACCAAGGCTGGAATAAAACCAATTTTGACTTCGGTATAACCAAATTTTGACTCCGGAACAGCAAACACCCAATCGCAAATCGTAGCTAATCCGCAACCTCCTGCTAAGGCATGACCTTGTACCTGGGCGATAATCACTTTTGGATGCTGATATATTTTAACATAAAGTTCTCTAAGATGATTGGAGTCCTTAAGATTTTCATCAAATGAGAATTTTTGTAATTGCTGGAGATAGGCCAGATCAGCACCGGCACAAAACGCTTCACCATTGGCCTTCAATATAATTGCCTTTACACGTTCATCGGCTTCAGCACGATCGAGAGTCTGCTTTAATGCATCAATTAATTCAAAGCTTAGGGCATTACGTTTCTCCGGGCGATTGAGTGTGATGATGGCAATGCGTTCTTGTACAGTATAATCGACCATGATTTAGTTAAAGTTTAGTTACAAAAGCTCCCTGATGTAAAACTGAATACACGGGTAAATTGAATTCATCAGCTTGTTTCATAATTTTAATTGCGGTATACATGGAGTTGCTGCTATCAATAATAAGTTGTTTACAGGTAAGTTGAGACAGTTTGCTAATATCCCTGATACTGTTTCCACTGAGTACAATATAATCAACTTCCATTCCTTCAGGAAAGAAAAAATTATCAGCTGTAACCTGAAGAATAAGATGATTCTTCCATGCAAATAACCGTCCACCATCTTGTTGACTCATGAAGGTTATTTCATCGGTATGTACGCTCTGGATACCGCTGATCAACCGATTAGGCTGGATATGGAACCGCATTCGTTCACGATCGTTCAATAATACGGAGTCCGCCATAAAAAAAGATTGACCGAAAGCCGTCCACTCCAACGCACTGTGTCCTGAAACCTTATACACCAGAAATTTTTCATGGTTTACTTCAGCCTTGTAGTGGTGCCATTGAACAATTCCGAATATAAGTCCACAACAACCAAGTGCTACTGCAAAAGCAAATTTTCGATATTGAAGCAACAGCAAACCTGAAATAAGTATACCTATCAACAGCCAACTTTGAAACGTTGTAATGTAAATGTTATTAATCAAGCTATACGGTAATTGCTCTACCAAAAAGACCAGGTAATTCAAAAGCCAAAGAATAAACTCGAAAACCAAACCTACTACATAGGCAACAGGTGTAAGGGCACTTACGGTCAAAAGAAGAATGCCTAATGCCAGCGATAAAAAGGCACCCGGTATTACAAATAAGTTGGAGAATAAAAAGTAAACCGGAAACTGATGAAAATAAAGCAGGCCCAATGAAAAGGTTGCCAATTGTGCGGCAATGGAAACGCAGGTAATCTGCCAGACCTTATCGAAGAAGAGTGTAGAAGGTTGCCACAACCAGTATAATTTTGGTTGAATGTACACTATGCCTATTACAGCCAGGAATGACAGCTGGAATCCTACCGACATAATCAAATATGGTTCCCATACTAACAAAATGAAAGCTGCTACTGCCAGCGTGTTATAAATATTAGTGCGGTAATTCAAGGGTCTCGCTAATGCAATAACTGAAAACATGGTGACTGCACGAAGCACCGAAGGTGATAATCCGGTAACAAAAGCATACGACCACAACACTACTAGACTAATAAAAGCCAATGCCCACTTGCCATGACGCCACTTACGCAAAGGCTTAAAAACAACCATTATGATGATGTATATAATACCTACGTGCAAACCTGAAACTGCCAGCACATGCATGGCACCTGATGATGCATAAGCCTGCATAAGATCATTATCCAGCCCATCCTTTACACCTAAAACCAAAGCGGCAGCAACAGCCCGCTGTTGATCATCAGAAACATGTCTGGCAAAAACATCTTCTGCCCATTTGCGTACATGAAAAGAATATGCAACGATAGAACTTGGAGGAGTATTCGCTACATAGTGCACGCGATCACCACGCAAAAAATGTTGATGGTAAATTTTTCGGAATGATAGAAAGCGTTTATAGTTGAATTCACCAGGATTGGCGGGGCCTTGTAATTCTTGCGGAGCGCCAACTATTAAAAGTTGGTCACCATATGGAAAGGGTTCATTAAAATCCTGGCGCGAAAAGTAAAGCATAATTTTTCCATAGCATGACTGCCACGCAACACCATCATAAACCTGCTGAACAATGGCCTCCACTTTCCAGGTCTTTTCCTTTTCCTCCGAATATCCTGAAATAACGGCTGCATATCTTTCAATCGGTGCAGTAATCTGACTGAGATGATCCGGCCTTCGAAAGTCGGTATGGAACATGGTGTTGACATACCCGGCCAAAAATATCGCCATCAATCCAACAAATCCTGTACTAAATGGTTTAAAATCACGGGTAAGCTTCCAATTCAGTAAAAAATAAAGCACCACTAATCCAACCAAGGCCGATAAAGCAAAACCCTCAGGTAAGCAATCGGACTGATAGATGCCCAGCAAAATACCGGCAATAAAAAAGAATACAATTCGGACGAAGGTATAGGGTGTCCAGAAAAACATGAATGAAGATAACGAAAAGATTCTTTTCCTTTATGAATGGATTTACGCTAATCCGTTTAGCTAGGGTGTATTATCCTTCTTCGCGTAGGCATCAATAATATCGCGTACCAGTTTATGCCTGATTACATCCTTCTCGGAAAGTTCAATAACCCCTATTCCTTTAACGCCCTTAAGGATGCTGACCGCTTCATGCAAGCCAGAACTTTGTTTTCTGGGTAAATCAACCTGAGAGCTGTCACCCGTAACAATCATTTTTGAATCCGGTCCCATGCGCGTAAGTACCATCTTCATCTGCATGGGTGTTGTGTTTTGTGCTTCATCCAACAAAATAAAAGCATTATGAAGCGTACGTCCGCGCATAAAAGCTAAAGGTGCTATTTCAATAATTTCGCGTTCCATATAATACTGGAGCTTTTCAAAAGGAATCATATCATTGAGTCCGTCATAAATAGGCCGTAGATAAGGATCAATCTTTTCCTTTAAATCCCCAGGTAAAAATCCCAGGTTCTCCCCTGCTTCAACAGCCGGCCGAGTGATAACTATTTTTTTTACCTGCTTATTCTTTAATGCCCGAACGGCTAAGGCTACTGAAATATACGTTTTACCTGTACCAGCAGGACCAAGAGCAAATACTAAATCATTATCCTTAACCAACTGAACAAGTTTTTGCTGGTTAGGTGTTTTCGCCTTTATGGGTGTACCCTTGGTACCGTGTAGAATTAAATCATCACCGGAAGCTTCCCCTTGAACGATTTCCTTCTCGCGGGAAATATAGTTAAGTACATTCTCTTCCGTTATGCGTCCAAAGCGATGGAAATGATCCAGCAGGGATTGTACGATATCATCAATCTGAACGATTTCATCTGTACTTCCTTTTACCATAAGCTGATTACCCCGGGCAACTATTCTGCTTTTCGGAAAGGCAGCAGCCAGTTCGGTAATGTTCTTGTTTTCAATTCCAAGGAAATCTACCAGTGGAACATTTTCGAGGGTAATAATTTTTTCTATCAAACTAAGTAAGCTTTTTGAATCGCTGAATATATGCGTTAAAAGTGTTTATTTTGTTGCCGTAAACATACAAAAGAACACGGGGAGCATCAATACATGGCCATTATTACCCTGCTGACAGATTCCGGAGAAAGTGACCATTATGTGGCCGCCATTAAGGCAAAAATACTATCCACCAATCCCGGTCTCAATATTATTGATATTACCCACCGCATTCCACCATGCGACCTTGCTCACGCTGCATTTGTTCTGCGGGGTGTGTTCAGAGAATTTCCGAAAGGTACGGTTCACCTGGTGGGCGTTCATGCCACAGGTAATCGTGACGATGCAGCTATTGCCGTGCAAGTGGAGGATCACTATTTTGTCGGAGCCGATAATGGATTGTTTGGTTTAGTTACCGATAGGCCTCATCAAAAAGTGATGGAATTAAATCTCATTCCGAACACAACTACTACTTTTCCGGAAAAAGATATTTTCGCCCCTGCCGCAGCTAAACTGGCCAGTGGTGTAAACATTACTTCCTTAGGTAAATCCATACCGACTTTTAAAAAAATGATTGACCGGCAGATGAAAGCCACCAAAAAGCAAATAACCGGTCATGTATGGCGGGTGGATAATTTTGGCAACCTTGTTACCAACATCACACAAGAGGCATTTGATATTCTTAGCAAAGGAAAAACATACACCATTCAGTTTGGAGGTGAAAAATTCAGAAAGGTTCATACACTTTATAATCAGGCTGAAGAGGGTGAATGCTTTATTCTGTTTAACAGCTCCGGTTTGCTGGAGATTGGTATCTATAAAGGAAACGCATCGGAACTACTGGGTTTGAATTATGACAGTATGGTGAATATTATTTTTGATGAGTAACTAGCATGGTTAATAACTACGTTCTCTTTAACTAACTAAGCAATGCTGATCCGAATTGTACGTATGCATTTTACAGAAGCTGGAGTGGACGAATTCCTGCAGATCTTCCATAAGAACAAAGAAGCTATCCGTAATTTTGAAGGCTGTACCCACTTGCAGTTACTAAAGGATCTGAATGATCCAAATACCTACACCACCTTAAGTTATTGGAGTAATGAAGAAAGCCTGAATCGCTATCGAAAATCAGAGCTATTTAGTAATGTTTGGGGTCGCGTTAAAACGCTTTTTTCTGAACGATCGCAAGCTTTTTCACTCACAAAATTTATTGAGCTGTAATTGTGTCCGAAGCAAACTTTATACATATTTGCAGCCCTGAATAAGGGGGCGTAAACAACCTTCATGTCTTGGAAATCTTGTTTCTGCCCGGATGGCGGAATTGGTAGACGCGTTGGTCTCAAACACCAATGGTAGCAATA
>CAZQXC010000101.1:0-9297 GCA_964597075.1 uncultured Roseivirgaceae bacterium
CCCATATTTGCAGGTGGACTCATCAAATTATTTGCCGATAAGATTACCAAACGAAAAGGTGAGGAATCAGAAGTAAGCTCAGGAGCTTTGTTTAGTTCAGGCTTGATTGCAGGCGGTGCGCTCACAGGAATTTTGGTAGCGGTGCTTTTAGGAACAAATGTTAATACTGCAGCGGGAACGAAATCTGTAATTGCTGTGATACATCATGCTGTACGCGGAATTATTCCGGAGGGTGGCGATTTGATCTCCATCATTATGTTTCTTTTGTTAGGTCTGATTGTTTTCCGCTTTGCAAAGGCAAAAGTCAATTCCTGATTAGAATAAATACTTGTAAACTAAAAAAGTCCTGATGTACTTTCAGGACTTTTTTTATGGGTTACTGGTTGTATCGTTAGGTGGAAAGTTCTATTATTTCTTTCAAGGCGCTCAAGGCTTTTGTTTCCGATTCGTCCACTATTCCATCCGCATTGATAATATCGTACATGTCGGTAAACACTTTATATTTCTGAGGAAATTTAACGGAAGTGAAATGATTGAATGTATCCTTAAATAAGGTACTAAGTTGATTTTTATCGAAATCGTCATACAGATTTCGTTGTTCATTAATTTTTTTATCGAAGTCGGAATCGGCAGGGAATAACTTTTTCATTTTTTCCTTGATAACCCCTTGTTCAGCTTCGTGAAAATCACCATCGACATGAGCCATATAGATGTACAGGAACAATACAAAATCAGCAAAGTTTTTATGGATTACCATAGCAATTGAATTAATAGCTCCAAGTTACATTACAGACGGATAAACCCCAAATAAGGTCAAAATAAAAGGTTCCACTTTTGGGTGGAACCTTATCTTAAAAAATGATGATCGGATGATTACATCATGCCGCCCATGCCGCCACCGTGTGGCATGGCAGGCTCTGCTTTCTCTTCCGGAATCTCAGAAACTACAGCTTCAGTAGTTAAGAGAAGGCCGGCAATAGATGCCGCATTTTCAAGCGCAAGACGAGCCACCTTAGTGGGATCAATAATACCGGCTGCGAAGAAGTCTTCGAACTTATTGGTTCGGGCATTGAATCCATAATCCTTCTTGCCTTCGCGAACTTTATTAACAATTACTGAACCTTCCTGGCCAGCATTTTCGGCAATAGTCCGAAGCGGAGATTCAAGAGCAAGGCGGATAATATTTACACCAGTTTCCTGATCTTCATTTTCAGTTTCAACCGACTTAAGCGCTTCAATAGCACGCACATAAGCTACGCCACCCCCAGGAATTACACCTTCCTGTACAGCGGCACGTGTTGCGTGCAAGGCATCATCAACGCGGTCTTTCTTCTCTTTCATTTCCACTTCGGTAGATGCCCCGATATAAAGAATAGCGACACCACCAGAAAGTTTAGCTAAACGCTCCTGAAGCTTTTCCTTATCGTAATCAGATGTTGTGGTTTCAATCTGAGCTTTGATTTGATTCACACGACCAGTAATGTCTGCTTTTTTACCAGCACCATTAACAATAGTAGTGTTATCCTTATCAACGTTAACCTTTTCAGCGCGACCCAGCATATCCAGTGTAGCACTTTCCAATTTAAAGCCTAGTTCTTCAGTAATCACTTTTCCGCCGGTCAGTACGGCAATGTCTTCCAACATAGCCTTACGTCTGTCACCAAAACCGGGGGCTTTAACGGCTGCCACGCGAAGCGCGCCACGGATTTTGTTTACCACCAGGGTTGCTAAAGCTTCGCCTTCAACTTCTTCTGCAATAATTAAGAGTGGCTTACCGGTTTGTGCGGTTTGCTCCAAAACAGGAAGCAATTCCTTCATGCTGCTGATTTTCTTGTCATAGATCAGGATGTAAGGACTTTCCAGGTCAGCTTCCATTTTTTCGGTGTTGGTTACGAAGTAAGGAGACAGGTATCCGCGATCGAATTGCATACCTTCTACAGTCTTCACTTCGGTTTCGGTTCCTTTGGCTTCTTCAACGGTGATCACACCATCTTTACCTACTTTCTCCATAGCATCGGCAATCATTTTACCAATCGTTTCATCGTTATTAGACGAAATGGATGCTACTTGTTCAATTTCGCTGGAATCCTTAATTTTTTTGGATTGCTTTTTCAAGCTCTCAATAACAACATATACAGCTTTGTCTATACCGCGTTTTAAATCCATAGGATTTGCTCCGGCTGCCACATTTTTAATACCGTGACTAAAAATAGACTGCGCCAAAACAGTAGCTGTAGTAGTACCGTCACCGGCTGCATCAGCAGTTTTAGAGGCAACTTCTTTTACTAGTTGTGCACCCATGTTTTCAATGGGATCTTTTAACTCGATTTCTTTCGCCACGGAAACACCATCTTTAGTAACTGCTGGTGCTCCAAATTTTTTATCGAGTATAACGTTACGTCCTTTAGGACCCAGGGTAACTTTAACGGCATCAGACAGTTTATCAACGCCTTTTTTCAGTCTGTCGCGGGCCGATGTATCGAATGTAATTTCTTTCGCCATGGTATAGTATTATTTTAAATGTGATTAAATGATTCCGAAAATGTCAGAGTTTCTCATAATAAGGTATTCTTTACCATCAATGTTGATCTCCGTGCCGGAGTACTTTCCATAGAGTATCTGATCACCAACTTTAACGGTAACTGGCTTGTCTTTTAAGCCTTCGCCTACGGCTATCACTTTGCCTTTTTGAGGCTTTTCTTTGGATGAATCCGGGATGTACAGGCCCGAGGAAGTTTTTGTTTCAGCTTCAGCGGGTTCAACGAGTACCCGGTCTTCATTTGGTTTGAAGTTGATCTTTGCCATATAGTAATGGATTTTAAGGTTTAACAATTTGTTATACTGCGCTTATCAGCTATTGTGCCACAGCCAAAAGCGGGGCGAATAACGGACAAAATTTCAATAAAATGACATTTTATAACCGCTTTTCACCTTAGATGACAGATATGGGGAGCAGTTCTCTGCCAAATCTGTCAGGCAGTAGCCAGGGGCTGTCAGGTTCGTTCTACCGGGTATAACCCTTCATTTGGCAGAGGTTTTTCAATTGATTAATTTTTGGATCAAAATTCAAGATTATGGAGCGTTTATCAAAAGATTGGATTACCCAGGGACTGATTGATTTTGAATACAAGAAATACGTTTTGCTCGCCTATCTGAAACGTGTTAAAGAGTCTTTTGGAAGAGTGGAACTTTACCCGGATATGGCTGATCTTGTCTTTCACTACCGGAACTTGCTAGCCATTAAGGAAAATAAAACATTGTTAAAGGAATCGTTTCCAAAGGAACTTTCTCATGATGAATTTAAAAAACTTGAAATTTGCTACCGGCAGTTGATTGAAGACGATGCGATCATGAGTGAGTTGGAATCCATTATTGAGTTTTCAATTCCTCAAGTAAAGGATTCTTTACAGGAAGGGGCAGTTATCTTTGAATATGTAGAATCGCAGTGTGAAATATCGACCATTGGTGTTACCCCGCTGTACGCCAAGGAAGGTTATTTGTTTGTAACGCAGCCTCCAGAAAACGAAACACAAGTTTATCGCTACCAGGTCAGCATCTTTGAAGATGCACACGAGCAATTGCGAAGTTTAAATACGGAGTTTATCGAAGCGATTACAAAAACACCTGTGGTTACTTATGAACAATTGAAACTCAACCTGATTCGGAAGTTTAAGGATTTGCCCAATCCGGCAACGTATCTTATCCTATCGCGAATGAAGTTCCCTTTCCATGAAACGTTTATGCCGGTGGCTAAGCGTCTATTCGTTAAGCATCTTTCGGCTGCAGCATAAAAAAACCTGATGGTTTTTCCATCAGGTTTTTATTGAGTTATAATGCTTTAACTTTTATTCGTTTTCTTGTTCCACTTCATCAGGCATAATAGGAGCAGGATTAGCAGGTGCGGCTTGCTCACCAGCTTTATCCAAAATATCATTACCAGAACCAGCTGAAGGGGTTACTAAATTAGTGGAAAGGGTGAGGGCAAGAACCATGATGGTGATTACAAATCCCCAGGTTAATCGCTCTAGCAAATCGCCTGTTTTTTTAACCCCCATAATGTTAGCCGCGCCTGATCCACCAAACTGGCTGGACAGTCCGCCACCCTTCGAATTCTGAGCCAGAATAACAACTACCAGTAAAAAGCAAACAAAAATGATGAGGCCTACAATGAAACTAAACATAACTTATCTCCTTAAATCTTCAATTTGAGCTGCAAAGTAAGCCTTTTTTTGCGGAAACTTCCAAATAAGCTTTTTGTAGACCTCAATGGCTTTATCCTTTTTACCCTGTCGGATTAAAATTTCCGCCAATGTTTCTGAAACGATATGATCACCAAATTCTCCACTTTTTAATGTTGATGCGAGGTCAGGTTTCTCGTCAGCGGAAGATGCTGGTGTGCGTGCTGGTTTAGTTTTTATAAACTGTTTTATGATCTCGATTTGTTCTTTGGTTGTATCACTTTCCGGTTTAATTTTCTTCCGTGTGGCTTTAATCTCGTTTACAATCGGATCCAGGTCTGATGTTTTTTTATTAGCTTTTTTTTTCTCCGGTTCGAGGGGTGAAACGGTTGATTCAGCCTGATTGTTCTGATCAAGCTCCTTCGCCATTTGAATGATCCGTTCTTTCTTCGAAATCTTTGGCTGTAGTTTACTGAGCGGTAGTTCGGCTATTGCGTTTGGGATGGCAACTCCTTCCTGATCAAACAAGGCTTCAAAATTATGCTTCAACGCCTGAAGCCGTTCCAGGTCGAGCATTACTTCGTCAGCGTAATCATGCTCGGGGGCTTGTTTAGGAGGTTCAGGGGTTACTACTGGTTTTTCCAATCCATCAGTATTAGCCTCGGATTGAATGGAGTTGGAACGTTCTACGAGTACAGACATGATTGCTTTGAGTACCGTTCGGTCTGTTGAGCATACTGCTGCTTGCTGCAAGGCTACTTGTTGATTGTTAAGCTGGTGGTCTTTAGTAACACGTGCAGCCAGCGTTTTCAAAAGCTGGCTATACGGATATTCTTTAACCAATAAAGTTACCTCCGCTGCTTCCTGGGAGGAAGATTCGGTAAAGTGGTTTAAAAGACTTGCAAATTGATTTTTATCCACAACAACAGGTGCTATGGTAAAAATAGCTAAATTTTACCAATTGGCAATTGAAGCGTTGAAGATGTCCAGTATAATCTGCTCAAAAATCTGGCGAATTAATCCATCTTCAATATCGGGTAAGTTTAAATCATTGGGGAAATCCCTATAAAATGAAAATGATTTGTCTTTAAAACTCATCGTTTCGTCCAGTGTGTTTATATACGTAACACGAACAGTAATGGTTAATCGGGAAGAAGCCGAAGCATCAATCTGTGTGGGGTCTCCACTGGCACGTGGTGCAATTTGTGTTACCTGGTAGGAAGTTACAATGCCCTCCAACTCCAGTTCACCATTTTCCTGCACTACACTTAGGTTGCTGTTTTGAATCATATAGTCTTTAAGACTATTGGTGAACACCTGGCCAAGGTTGGCGGGACCCAGATCGGTATTATTATAAAACTCCTGTATAGCAATGGTTTTCGCATTGGTTCCAGAGCCTGTAAAAGAATAAATCCCGCATGAAGCAAGCCAAATCGGTAAACCGATTAGGATGATTAACAAAGGAATCTGGTTGATAACTTTTGGTGAATTAATTCTCAAGATCGTACTGTTTTATTTTTCGGTAAAGCGTACGTTCCGATATACCCAAATCCCGTGCCGCATATTTACGCTTGTTATTGTTTTTGTGTAAGGCACGCATGATTAATTCCTTTTCTTTTTTCTCAATGGATAGCGAATCCTCTTCCGTTTCGTGTGAAATATCCTGTACATCTTCCTGCTCTTGTTCAGATTGAAGGGTAGGGTTAACGGATGGAATGTTAAGTAAGACAGGTTCCATGGCAGGTTCAACGCCTTCAAATAACGATGGATGTTCTTTAATCAATTGGGCAGCATTTCCCTGACGGTTATTTAACTCCAACACGATTTTCTTCAGATCCATCACGTCCTTCTTCATATCGAATAAAACCTTGTATAGGATGTCGCGTTCAGAAAACGAATCATGATCAGGTGATCCGTTCCGATAAAGGGCAGGAAGACTACTTTCCTGAGGAAGATAGTGCAGCAGTTTTTCTGTAGTAATTTCTTTATTATCGGTAGTTAACACAGATATCTGCTCCACCAGGTTTTTAAGTTGGCGAATGTTTCCGGGAAACCGGTATTTGATCAATGTCTCCTTAGCCTCATCGGATAAGGTCACCGGCTTGACCTTATACTTTTCAGCAAAATCTGAAGCAAATTTCCTGAACAGGAGTTCAATATCCTTACCTCGTTCGCGCAAAGGGGGTACATAAATGGGAACAGTACTTAACCGGTAATACAAGTCTTCACGAAATTTTCCCTGTTCCACCCGTTGAAGCAGGTTAATGTTTGTAGCCGCAACCACACGAACATCTGTCTTTTGAACCTTGGAAGATCCAACCTTTATAAACTCCCCGTTCTCTAATACCCGTAGCAATCTGGCTTGTGTTCCCAGAGGCATTTCTCCGATTTCATCGAGAAATATGGTTCCGCCATTAGTCACTTCAAAGTACCCTTTACGGGCTTCGTGTGCACCGGTAAAGGATCCTTTTTCATGCCCAAATAACTCTGAGTCAATGGTGCCTTCCGGGATTGAGCCACAGTTTATGGCTATGAATTGTCCGTGCTTGCTGGTGCTTAAATGATGAATAATTTTCGAGAATGATTCCTTTCCGCTACCACTTTCTCCGGTTATCAGCACAGACATGTCGGTAGGAGCAACTTGCATGGCCACCCGAACAGCGTTGTTTAACAGGGGAGAATTACCAATAATTCCAAACCGTTGTTTTACACTCTGAATATTTGCCTCTGTGAAATTCATACTAAGAAACTACTTTGCCTAACAGCGTTGCTCCTGTACAGTTTTCTACGAGCACGTTTACATAGTGTCCTTTTTGGAATTGTTCCTTTGGAAAAACAACTACTTTATTGGCACTGTTCCTTCCTTGAAGGTGCTCTGTGGATTTCTTTGAATACCCCTCAATCAAAACCTTATGAACTTTGCCCACATCTTGCTTATTGCGAATACGTGAATGTTCATTTTGCTTATGGATTATTTCCTGCAACCTTCGCTTTTTAACCTCTTCAGGAACATCATCTGTAAATTTTTTAGCGGCCAACGTTCCGGGTCTTTCTGAATAGAAAAACATATAGGCGAAATCATACTTAACATAGTCCATCAACGACAGCGTGTCCTGATGTTCTTCCTCTGTCTCTGTACAGAAGCCAGTAATCATGTCGGAAGATATTCCACAATCTTCTCCTAAAATTTCCCGGATTCTGTCGATTTTATTGCTATACCAGTCACGGCTGTAGCCACGATTCATAGCCTCTAATACGCGGGTATTACCGCTTTGAACGGGCAAGTGAATGTATTTGCAAATGTTTTCATAGCGCGCCATGGTATGCAATACGTCATCCGTAATATCCTTCGGGTGCGAAGTTGAAAACCTTACGCGCAACTCAGGGTTTACATGAGCCACCATCTCCAGCAACTGGGCAAAGTTTACCACATTGTTAATCCCTTTTTTTTCCAGAAATGCCTTATTATTCTCCTGATGGCTCCATTTATAGGAATCCACATTCTGACCCAACAAGGTCACTTCGCGGTAGCCCCGCAAAAACAAATCAGAAGCTTCTGTAACAATGGAATAGGGATCACGGCTTCGCTCGCGCCCGCGGGTGAACGGCACTACGCAGAAGGAACACATATTATCGCAGCCCCTCATAATGGAAATAAATGCGGTAACGCCATTAGAATTCAATCGTACGGGGGCTATGTCTGCATACGTTTCTTCACGCGACAAAAAGGTGTTCACCGCTTTCTCTCCTTCATCAACTTGACTGATTAATAACGGCAAATCGCGGTATGCATCAGGTCCTGCCACCAGGTCAACAATTTTCTCTTCCTCCAGTAATTTAGATTTAAGTCGCTCGGCCATACAGCCCAGTATACCTACCAGCATTTCAGGCTTTTGTTTTTTAATGGCGTTAATCTGTGTAAGCCTATTGCGAACGGTTTGCTCAGCCTTATCGCGTATGGAGCAGGTATTCAAAAAGACAACATCGGCAGCGCCAATATCAGAAGTAGTGTCAAATCCTGCATTCGCCAGAATGGAAGCTACGATTTCGCTATCCGAAAAATTCATTTGGCAACCGTAACTTTCTATATAAAGTTTGCGCTTTTTTCCGGTGTCATGATCCCTGGAAATGTTTACTGTTTCACAGGCCTCACTTCCATTCAATACCTCCAAATCATCTATTAATTGCCGCATTTTCATTAATCAGGGCACAAAAATACAATTTTAGTTGGTTCCGTGACATCTTGTCAGGGTATTTTACTTAAGTTGCCAGTAATGTCCAAAATCAGTAATAAACCTAAAGCATATGGCAATCATTAAATCGGTTCGGGGATTTACCCCATCTTTTGGAGAGAATTGTTACATCGCTGATGGAGCAATTGTGGTGGGCGAAGTGACCATGGGGAATAACTGTTCAGTCTGGTTCAATGCCGTGGTTCGTGGCGATGTACACTCGATCGCTATCGGAAACAATACGAACATACAGGATGGTGCTGTGTTGCATTGTACCTATCAGCGTGCGAAGCTGGTTATAGGCAATAATGTTTCCATCGCGCATAATGCCGTAGTACATGGTTGCACTATTGACGATAATGTATTGATTGGCATTGGTGCAATAATACTTGATGATGCTGTAATAGGATCTAATGCCGTTATTGCGGCTGGCGCTGTTGTCCTTCCCGGAACAATAGTTGAACGCAACAGTATTTATGCAGGCACACCTGCCAGGCGGGTTAAGGATATTGGTGAAGATATGAAAGCGGTTATTCAACGAACCGCCCGAAATTACCCCATGTATGCCGAATGGTTTAAGTCATGAGGTAGCCCCGGCATGGATAAATGTTATTATGAGTATCCGTTTAAGGTCCTCAAATTATAAGCTAACGTCATTACGAGGGAGGCACGTCCGAAGCAATCTCATTTTCGGTGCTGCAATTGAGATTGCTTCGCTCTCGCCTGCCTACCGCAGGCAGGCTCGCAATGAACTGTGTATTTAGGAGCGGAAGCGGATACTCACAAAAGTTATACTGATAGTCCGCAAAGATACCACATAACCCTTTGTGAAGGTCATCGCGGGCTTTGACCCGCGATCCCGAATTGATAAGAGATGCCGGCCTGCC
>CAZQXC010000102.1:0-1035 GCA_964597075.1 uncultured Roseivirgaceae bacterium
TTTCAATATGATTTCAATCGCGTAACCGAATGACTTATGTCATTCTATTTATGGGTTTAAGGGGGCTACATTCAAGCTCCCTTAAAACACATAAATTATGAATACAATAGATATTGAAATGCCCAAGGCCACTACTATAAAAGCCGGGAATGAATCCAAAAAGCAATTGAAATATGTCTATTCCTTCCACGAAGGTGATGGAAAAAACAAGAAACTGTTAGGTGGCAAAGGCGCTAACCTTTGTGAGATGACCCAGATCGGACTCAATGTCCCTCCCGGGTTTGTTGTTACCACAGAAGCTTGCCTTACTTATCTGGAAACAGCTGATAAAAAATTGCCAGAAGGCCTGATGAATCAGGTACGGGAAAATATGAGTCTGCTGGAGAAAGCAACGGGTAAAAAATTCGGTGATGGTGCAACTCCGCTATTGGTTTCAGTTCGATCCGGATCAGCCATGTCGATGCCCGGTATGATGGACACCATTCTTAACCTGGGGTTGAATTCTGAAACATTGAAAGGTCTTATTCTGCAGACCGGCAATGAACGTTTTGGATACGATGCCTACCGCAGGTTTATTCAGCTCTTTGGAAAAGTAGCGCTCGGAGTTCCTGACGAAAAATTTGATCATCATTTTGAAGAAATAAAAAAACGGGCAGGCGTAAAAGTTGATGTTGGCTTAAGTACTGAAGATTTGATAGAAATTTCATCACGGTTCCTGGCTGTTGTTAAAGAATACACGGGTAAACCATTCCCTGAAGATGTGTATGAGCAATTGGAAATTGCTGTAAAGGCAGTTTTCAACTCCTGGATGGGCAAACGTGCGATAGACTACCGCAGGGAATTTAAAATTACACCAGAAATGGCCAATGGTACCGCAGTAAATGTGGTAACCATGGTATTCGGCAATATGGGTAACGACTGTGCTACGGGTGTTGGTTTCACCCGCGACCCTGGTACAGGCGAAAATATTATGTATGGTGAATACCTGACCAACGCCCAGGGGGAAGATGTGGTAGCGGGCATACGCACACCAAA
>CAZQXC010000102.1:1045-9227 GCA_964597075.1 uncultured Roseivirgaceae bacterium
ACACCAAAACCGGTTGTGCAACTGGCTACTGAAATGCCTGAGTTATATCGTCAACTGGAAGACTTACGCAGAAAGCTGGAATTACATTACAAAGAGGTTCAGGATTTTGAATACACCATTGAGAAGGGAATTTTGTATTGCCTGCAAACACGCAATGGCAAAATGAATACCGTTGCCTTGGTGCGTACTTCTGTGGAGATGGAAAAGGAAGGTTTACTTTCAAAAGAACAAGCCTTATTGAGAATTAAACCTGATATGCTGGAGCAATTGCTTCACCCCAGACTGGATGCGACATTTAAAGTAGAACCGTTAGCCATTGGTTTGCCCGCCTCACCCGGTGCTGCTTCCGGACACGTTGTGTTTGATGCGGACCGCGCAGAATTACTAGGCCGTTCTGGTGAAAAAGTTATTCTTGTTCGGGAAGAAACCAAACCGGAAGATATTCATGGATTTTTTGCATCGCAGGGAATTCTTACCAGCCGTGGAGGCAAGACCTCACACGCGGCTGTGGTTGCCAGAGGAATGGGTAAACCCTGTGTAGCCGGAGCAGAAGGTATTCAAGTAGATGTGAAACTTCGTCAGGCTATAATTGGTGAGAAGATTTTACATGAAGGCGATTACATTACTATTGATGGTGGCACAGGACATGTTTACCAGGGCGTTATCCCAACAGTTGATCCTTTATTCTCCAATGAATTGAAAACGTTATTAAGCTGGGCCGATCAAGTAGCTCAATTGAAAGTGTTTGCCAATGCGGATACTCCATCTACCGCAAAGAAAGCCGTTGAATTTGGAGCCATGGGTATTGGCTTATGCCGCACCGAGCGGATGTTCAATGATGTTGACCGGTTACCGATTGTGGTTGAAATGATTCTGGCCACCACACCGAAAGAACGCGAAGAGGCTTTGAATCGGTTGAAAGATATGCAGTGTGCAGATTTTAAAGAGATCTTTACGGTGATGGCACCACGCCCGGTAACAGTGAGGTTACTAGATCCTCCTATCCATGAGTTCCTTCCTACGGAAGATGTATTACGTGATGAGTTGACTAACCTTCACCATTTAAAAGAAACAGTAAGTGGAGTTACCAATCTGTTCAGCAGTTTGCGGTTGCTTAACGCTGATCTTAACATTCCGGAAAAATCATCATCGCCATTTACGTTAAGTGGTGGCGAGTTAGTTGAGTCGGCTATACTGAAGAAGGAACAGATGCTTAAAAAAGTTAAGGAACTTCATGAGGTAAACCCGATGCTGGGTCACCGTGGTGTGCGCTTAGGCATAACCTTCCCGGAAATTTATCGCATGCAAATTCAAGCCATATTGGAAGCCACTGCTGATTGCCAACAGGTCGGTACAGATGTGCATTCCGAAATTATGGTACCACAGGTTATTACCGCGGAGGAACTTGTTCAGGTAAAAACTTTCGTGGATGAGCTTAAGGCAAAACTGGAAGCCGAACGGAAAATTAAGCTGAATGTTAAGTATGGTACCATGGTGGAGGCTGTTCGTGCTTGTCTTCAAGCCGAAGAGCTGGCTACCGTTGCCGAATTTTTCTCCTTTGGAACTAATGACTTAACACAAGCTACGTTCTCCTTCTCGCGCGAGGATGCTGAGAACAAATTCTTGCCCTTCTACATCACCAACGGGATACTGAAAGACAATCCGTTTGAAGTGTTGGATAAAAAGGGAATGGGCAAATTGATGAAGATGGCCGTAGAAGATGGTCGTGTTACAAATCCTTCTTTGAAAGTTGGTATTTGTGGAGAACATGGCGGCCATCCGGAATCTATTCAGTTCTGTCATGAAATTGGGTTGAATTATGTTTCCTGCTCCGGTCCACGCGTGCCTGTTGCACGAATGGCAGTCGCTCATGCAAAGTTGGGTGAATCCAGGTATTCGAATAATTAATAGTTGTTACTTAAAAAGAAAAGCCGGGCACTTGTCCGGCTTTTCTTTTGACTTCTTCATAAAACATCCAGTAGATTCAGAGAAGCTTCAAATAGTTTATAAATTTATTTTTCAACAAACTCCAGCAAATCCCCAGGCTGGCATTGCAGGGCCTCGCAAACAGCTTCTAATGTACTAAAGCGAATTGCTTTTGCTTTTCCGGTTTTAAGAATGGACAGATTGGCCAATGTTAAATCTACTTTTGCTGATAGTTCATTCAACGACATTTTTCGCTTGGCCATCATTACGTCTAAGTTTACAATAATGGGCATGGCTCAAACGGTTAATTCGTTTTCAGATTGAAGTTCAACACCACGTTTGAACAGTTGTGAGATGATAAATACAAGCCCGGCTATATATAGGTATACTCCATTATCTCCACCAATCCCAACAGAAACCTTACTTTCCAATGCCCACTCACCATACCCTGTGCTAAGAACAGAAATAATCCAAATATTCATCAGAACATAACTGATGCTTTGGAGTTTGAGCGCAACATCGAGTGTAAAAGGATTACTCAGATTTACTTTCGATAGTACGGTTATAATCTGGTACGTCATGTAGGCTTTAAGCCCTGCTATAACCAACATAAATGTCACAACAGAAGTATATTGATAGAAGTTGGTTTTCCGGAGATAAGATATGTCTACCCCCTTGTTAAAATTATGGGTATAATCGGGATTAAGCACACTAAAGCCATAATTCACCACGAGCGCTCCGGCAGCAATCAATAATCCGATGAAGGTTATCCATGTGAGGACGAGCATAACATCTAAGACTTGCTTTGTAGTCATTTTCATTTTGTTTATGAGTTTGCGATGACACAAATATCAATTAAAATTTATTGAAAAACAATAAATAATTATGATAAAATAATAAATTTCAACGGATAACTGATTTTTCAGGTCGTGAATAACCTATCTCAGATTAGGCTAGCCCGATTTTAATGGCTTGCGGTTGGGTGTTACCTTTCGATTCCTAGCGGTTCCAGTTTATTGATATAGGCAATAAAATAGGTTACTGCCTTATTAAAATTTTCCTGTGCTTTTCTGCTTAATCCGTGCCGTAACTTCCACTGCTTGCCGCTAATAGCCATGGTGTGTGCTTCCGGTTTCCTTCCAAACAAGTCCCAGGTCAGCCATAGTACCATTTCAGGTTTCAGTTCATGGGTTGTGAAGGAGGAAGAGGGTGATGGTGTACAAACATCAAAGGAAAATCCATTACGATATTGCTCTCGCGATGCGTCTACAAAAATAACCTGATCATACTGGCTTATCAGCTCAGCATCTTCGATTTGAAGTTGGTAACGATATTCGAAATCAAATAAATCATCGTGTGATACCAAGGTGTCAATGAATTTCCACCCGAGTGCATCATCGGAACGGCCATAATTTCCAATTCCAATCAGTAACGTTTTGTTAGTTTTTAATGTGTTCATTGATCAGTTCTCCTTTCTTATTGTAGACCTGTAATTGTAATGACATTTGACCAAGCGCCTGTGTTGCACAGCTCAGACAAGGGTCGTAAGCGCGGATGGCTACTTCAACCTGGTTAAGCATGCTATCGGTGATGGTTCCTTTCTGACTGATTACATTATTGGCCACCCAGCGAACAGCCTTATTCATGGCTTCGTTGTTATGGGTAGTAGATACGATCAGATTACAACGGGTAATCATTCCCTTTTCATCTACCTGGTAGTGATGCGTTAGTGTTCCGCGGGGCGCTTCTATAATACCAATACCTTCTAAACGTTTTGTTCCTTCCCGAACAAGGTCATCGCTAAGAATCTCATCATCATGCAACAATTCATTCATGACTTCAGCGCAATGCAAAATTTCAATCAGTCTTGCCCAGTGTGAATAGAGCGTACTGTTGTTCACTTTATTTCCTGTAAAAGCAACAAAGGCCTGCCGTTCTTTTTCGGCCAATGATGTAGGAATTGCATTGCAGATATTTATCCGGGCTAACGGACCAACCCTATTCCAGCCTTTTTCGCGGCCAATTTCTTTCAGGTAAGGAAATTTCATATAAGACCAGCGTTCTACACCTTCCAGAAAATATTTTTGATAATCGTTCGTAGAAACATCGGGTAACGTAATATTACCAACACTGTCGATGGCTCTTAGCTTACCGTGATAGAGTTCCATGTTTCCCAGGTCATCCACCATGCCCATGTGTCCGGAGGGAAAAGTAGCAAAGGTGTCGAGCATGGTTTTGTTCTTTTCGAAATAACCCTTAATGAATTCAATTATTTCAGTTGACCATTCCAACATAGTTTTGATGTTGGGAATATCCTTTCCGTTTAGAAAATAATCACGTTCCTGCGGATCGAAAACTTTATGCATGCCGCCAGGCACGGCAGCCACTCCGTGTATTTTTTTACCGGCAATTGCCCGGATAATTTCCTGACCAAATTTGCGCATGAGTATGCCCTTACGTGCCAGTTCTTTATTCTCTATCGCTACAGCAAATACATTTCGTTTTTCTACCGGAGCATCAGCACCAAACAGCAAGTCGGGAGAGGCGAGGTAGAAAAAGTGAAGCGCATGCGATTGGAATATCTGTCCGTAGTGTAATAATTTTCTTAGTTTAAAGGCAGCCGGGGTAAGATCTTCCGGATCAACACCCACCAGCTGATCGATGGCTTTCGCTGCAGCCAAATGGTGACTTACCGGACAAATGCCACACAACCTTTGCACCAATACAGGTGCTTCCCAGTAGGGGCGGCCTTGAATGAATCGTTCAAAACCTCTGAATTCAACAATATGGAAGAATGAATCCTCTACTTTTCCATACTCATCCAGGTGTATAGTTACCCGTCCGTGTCCTTCCACGCGTGTAACCGGATCTATAATTACTTTTTTCTTCATGTTAGTCGTACTTAAATTCAGAATACAACAAGGAATAATCTTCACCCCACAATAAGCTCTTCACTACTTTCCATATGTGCGTTGCTGTTGGCGGGCACCCTGGTATCATATAATCTACTTTTACAATTTCGTTGCAGGCATAAATGCGATCAAGAATTTTTGGAAGGTCTTCGTGATAGGGAACTGTATTCTCTCCTTGTTCACTGGTAACACAATTCAAGTATGCTTCTTCCAGGCATTCACCCAGCGGAATGGTATTGCGCATGGCCGGTAATCCGCCCCATACGGCACACTCGCCCATTACCACCAGTATATCGCACATTTCCCTGAATTTTTTCAGCGTTTCAATATTCTCGGTGTTGCAGCAACCGCCTTCTACTATTCCCAGGTGACAACGCTGTGTAAAATTCTTTATGTCGGTTAACGGTGATTTATTAAAGGAAACAAGCTCTGCGATATCCATAATTTCCTCGTCAATATCCAGCATGGACATATGGCACCCAAAACAGCCGGCTAATGAAACCGTTGCAATTGTTTTTTTCTCGAAATTTCCCTTATTAGGTTTTTCAAGAACATTACGGGTGAATTGTTTTTGCGCAGACTCCATGTCGAATGCCCGATCACCGAATGGTTTGGACAAACTTTTACCGCGAACAATAATGGCACCGGTAGGGCAGATGGTCATGGCATTTATGGCTTGCTCATCGGTAAGTCGGGCTTCCTGTTCATAGTCAATACCTATCATGGTTTCATTACCCCGGTTAACAGACATAAACACCCTCTTTTCATCTGTAGTTAACACCTCTTCAATGCAACGCTTACATTTTATGCACCGGTTATGCTCCATAACCATGCGGTTGGGTTGGTAATCAATCAAATGATCTTTAAACAAGTGAGGGAAACGCGTTACGGAAATACCCAGTTCATACCCCATGTGCTGCAGATTACAGTTACCACTTTTTTCGCAAGCCGGGCAAAAATGGTTTCCCTCAGCAAACATCATTTCCACAAGTGCTTTGCGCATATCCACCAGTTCAGGTGTGTATACTTCCACCTTCAGCCCTTCCTGAACATACGCTGTACAAGCCGGATCATTCCGACTATTTATTTTGCAGGTGCAGGTTCGACATGTACCCAGTGGAGGGTCTATATGCGGGAAATAACAAAGTGATGGGATGAATACTCCGTTTTCTTTGGCAGCATCTATCAGGTTGGTGCCTGCTTCAGCTTCATATTTTTTTCCATCAATCCAGAATGAACAAGTTGCCATAGGATCAGGGTTTATAACGTTCATAGTCGGCTACGGCCGACTGGTAATTAAATTTTCTTATGATACTATTGTCTGTACTGGCGAACCGAGCCGTGAAATAGTCGTCAAACTTTTCCAATGATTGAATGATGGCGTTGCTGGCTGTTTTTCCCAAGCCACAACGACTGGTTGTTTTCATTAACACTCCCCAGCTGTTTAATTCTTTCAGATCATTCATATCGGCCAATCCGTTTTGCAACCGTTCCAGCTTACGTTGAATGATGAAGTTTCCCGCTCGGCAAGGGGTGCAGACACCACATGATTCGTGCTTAAAGAATTCGGAGAAATTCATGAGTATGTGCACGATATCACGTTGACTGTTGAAGATCATGAATGATCCTCCGCATCTGATGTCTTTCTGTGCCATCAAATCAAGCATGGAGATACGCCTGAATTTTTCTTTCATGGAAATTGATTCACCGGAAGGTCCACTTACCTGAATAAAGTATGGATCTTCAGCACCGCATAAATCCAGTAACTCCGCTACAGTAAGGCCCCATTCGATTTCATAAATACCGGGTCGTTGACAATCACCGGAAACACTGATGAGTTTAGTGCCTGGTGATCCTGGTATTCCACGTTTCAGGTATTCATCAACGCCCAACGCAAGGATGCGTGACACCGCGGCAAAGGTTTCAACGTTGTTGACAACGGTGGGTAATTGCAGGTAGCCTTTTTCTACTGGATAAAACCATTTTGTCCGGGGTTCGCCCCGTTTTCCTTCCATGGATTCCAGCAGGGCGGTTTCTTCTCCACACACGTAGGCGCCAGCACCCAACTCAAGACGAATGTCAAAATCAAAACCTTTAATACCAGCAATGGATTTTCCCAGTAAGCCCTGTGCATGGAAGGCTTTAATTTCATCCTCAAGCTTTTTAACCAACCAGCGGTATTCTCCCCGCAGGTAAATCATGCCATACGATGCGCCTACCGTATATGCGGCTATGATCATACCTTCCAGTACTAAGCCGGGTTGGTTACTGAGCAGTACACGGTCTTTGAAGGTACCCGGTTCGCCTTCATCGGCATTGCAGATGATGAATTTAGGCGAGGTAGTATAGCTCCTGCAGGTATCCCACTTTTTCCATGTGGGAAAGAAGGCACCACCCCGGCCAGAAAGTTCTGAATGTTTTAATTGTTCCAGGACACCATCATGTTTCAATGTCGGTAGTTTGGCAATGGCTTCACCACGTGTATAGGGTGTAAAAAATATCGTTCGATTGTTGATAGGTGTATACCGGATATTATCCTGAGGAATATCATAAATTTCAGCAGCGGATTTTCCTTCTTTCAACTTGCTGATGATCTCCTTAACTTTTATGGCATTCAGGTTGGTGAAGGGATAGAAATCAATAAGGGCAGCGGGCTCCTGGTCACTTAACCCTATGCAGGGTGTTGCATATAACCCGAATGTACCGCTGGGGTCGGTAAACCCTAAGCGCGCTCCTGTCTCACGTTCGAAGGTTTCGCGTATGCGTTCAAAGCCTTTTAGCTCAGCGATGATACTATTATTCAGATAAATTGTGTGTTTTCCTGCGGGTTTCAGATGAAAGAAGTGATAAAAAGAGGCTACTCCCTCAATCTCAATTTCTGAAAGACGGTATTTATCGGCCATGCGTTTTAGGGCCTCACGCGAAATGTGCCGATCCTGTAGTTGATGGTGCCACAGATTTGAAAGTAATTGTGCACGTTCAGGATCTACTGAAAAAAAATTTTGATGGACATCTGTGCTCATAAACAGCCGGTTTATAGGCTGCTTAAATTGTGCATTCTGGATTTAATTAAGAATGATAAAAGTCATGCAAACGTTTGCCAAAAACTAATATTTATCTCCTGCTGAGCATGAGAAAATCATTCAGGATTTTGGCGGTAAACTTAGCCGGATCAGATTAAGAACAGCCATAGAGGTCATTCGGATGTTAATCATCCGGTCACTTGAAAGTTTAAGCATGCGTGTAACCGTTTGACGTTTATCTGAGTAGGCGATCCACACGGTACCCACCGGTTTTTCCGGGGTAGCACCACCTGGTCCGGCAATGCCGCTGGTGGCAACACC
>CAZQXC010000103.1:0-9186 GCA_964597075.1 uncultured Roseivirgaceae bacterium
TGTGTCGCACAAAATATATAAAGTGCTGCACGACAATGAGGACGGAACAGCTTCCTACAGTGTTCAGTACATGGCTGAATCACTGGATAAAGTTGTACACTACCTGGAGCACCTGGCCCCTGAATTGATTGAAAAGCACAAGCAGAAATACGGAAACAAACATGTGGCCTTCCGTACATTGCTGGAAGAGGTTTAAAATTATTTTGGTTTTAGCAAATCGCTGATCTGATTGCGCTCCAAACTGCAATTTATCCATTCACCATCTAATTTTGCCCGGTAATATTTCGTATAGAAATTAATGGCGGGCTCGTTCCACTCCAGCACCTGCCATAGCATGCCGGAACAGTCTTCATCCAGTGCGTGTTGCATGGTGCGATCAAAAAGTAACTTACCAAATCCCTTACCACGCTCTTTTTCTGTCACTATAATGTCTTCCAGGTAAAGGCGTTTGCCCTTCCAGGTGGAGTATCGCCAATAATAAATGGAGATGCCCACAATCCCGTTTTCATTCTCGGCCACAAACAAGCCATAGATAGGATTAGGACCGAAACCATCTTTTTCCATAAGCTCAACGGTATTGATTACTTCGTGTGGAGCTTTTTCATACAGAGCAAGTTCTTTAATCAATTCGAGAACCCGTGGCAGATCGTCTTTTGTGCCTTTTCGAATGAATACCTGTGTAGTCATAAATTAAATTGATAATCCGCAAAGATACCTAAATGTCATGCCAGCCAGCGAGCCTTCCTTCAGGTAGGCAGGCCGGCATCTCAACGATGATGGAGATCGCGGGTCAAGCGCGCGATGACTTTAAAATGATTAAGTAGGTGTCTTTGCGAATCATCGTATAAATTAAAAGGGGCCATCATCAGAAAGCCCCTTAAAATTAAAAAATTTATCGTGGTCTACATATCGTCCTTCGCTATGGGCGGAATTACACCCATGTTATACCAGGCAAAGGAATACTGATCGGCTATTGATTCAATCCCCTTGCTCAGGTTTGACGCACCGTGAGCTGAGTTAACATCAATCCGTATTAAAACCGGGTTACTACCCGAGTGATTTTCCTGCAGTGTGGCGGCAAACTTAAAGCTATGTGCTGGCACCACACGATCATCACGATCAGCGGTAGTGACCATGGTAGCCGGATAATTTGTTCCCGGTTTCAATGCGTGAACAGGGGAGTACTTTTTTAAATAGTCATACATTTCTTGTGAATCTTCTGCCGTTCCGTAGTCCGTTGCCCATGCCGCACCAATCGTAAATTTATGATAGCGCAGCATATCCATTACCCCTACCGCTGGAAAAGCCACTTTGGCTAAATCTGGTTGCTGCGTCATCACCGCTCCAATGAGCAAGCCCCCATTCGATCCTCCATTTATGGCCAGGTACTCACTGGAAGTATATTTTTCATTTATCAAATACTCTCCCGCTGCAATAAAATCATCAAACACATTTTGTTTATTCATTTTGGTTCCTGCCTGATGCCACTTCTCACCATATTCTCCGCCTCCGCGTAAATTCGGTTGTGCAAAAATTCCACCGTTCTCCAGCCAAACAATCCGAGACGCACTAAACGATGGAGTTAAACTAATATTGAAACCACCATACGCATATAGCCACGTTGGATTCTTGCCATTAAGTTCAACTCCCTTTTTATGAACAATAAACATAGGAACCATAGTACCGTCTTTACTGGTGTAGAAAACCTGTTTGGTCTCATAATCCTCAGGATTGAATTTTATAACTGGCCGTTCATACTCTGTTGATTCGCCCGATGCAACATTATATTTAAAACTTGTGGGAGGATACGCGAACGAGGTAAACGTATAATACAAATCTTCATCATCTTTCCATCCACTAAACCCATTGACAGTTCCTATGCCAGGCAGTTCAATTTCACGCTCAAATTTTCCATTCAGATCGTATTGTTTCACTTGTGTTTTTACATCCACCAGGTAGCTGGCGAAAATTTTTCCGCCTCCCGCTGAAGTGTTTAACGAATGTTCAGTTTCCGGAATCAGGTCCTTCCAGTTTTCAAAGGATGGATTCCCAGCATCTGCCCATACCACCTTTGAATTAGGCGCGTTGTAATTTGTTTCTATGAACAGTCTGGAGCCATCTGTTTCAATAACATTCTGATCACTTTCAAAGCCAGTTTTGATCGGAATAATTTTTGCGTTGAGGTTGGCTAAATCCTGAACAAACAACTCATTCCCGGTTGTACTTTCAGCAGCTCTGATGATCAGGTAACGTTCGTCTTCTGTAACGAATCCACTAACGAATCTTCGTTTTTCTTTATCCCCAAAAATAACTTTGTCCTCCGATGGTGAGGTGCCAAGCTTATGGTAATACAGTAATTGATAGTCATTTTTTGCACCGAGGCTTTTGTTTAAGCCTTCAGCAAACCGGTTGATGTAATAGCCATCATTACCCTTCCATGAAATACCGCTTTGCTTCATGTTGCGAATGGTATCTTCCGCCAGCGACTTGTCGGATGTTCTGATCACCACCGCTTCAGCACGGTCTGCACCTCCTTTGGCGATTTGAAAAGCTAATAAGGAACCATCTTTTGAGAAAGACAACCCGCGCATAGTGGTAGTGCCCTCCTTTGAAAAGGTGTTGGGATCAAGAAACAGTTCAGGTTCTCCATTCTCACCTTTTTTGCGAAACAGTACATATTGATTCTGGAGCCCGTCATTCTTGTAGAAATAATAATATTCACCCCTTCTAAAGGGGGTGCCTAGTTTTTCATAATTGTTCAGTTCCAGCAATCTTTCCTTGACAGCATCGCGATAGGTGATATTTTTAAGGTAACCAAATGTCACTTCATTCTGTGCGCTTACCCAATCGGCTGTGGCTTTAGAAGTATCAATTTCCAGCCACCGGTATGGATCAGGTACTTCCGTACCAAAATAAACATCAACAGTATCTACTTTTTTTGTCTCCGGATAAAGTAAGGCTATCTCCTTTTTTTCTTGTGTAGAACACGCGAGGGCAAGTAGTAAAAAGCCCATTAATGTATAGGATAATATTTTCATAATGGTTAGGATTATGATGAAATATACTTCGTTGATTGCAATTATTCTATATTAATTTTAAGAATGGTTTGTTTTTAGTTTATCTGTAAAATGCTGATGAAAAGGTCTGTTTTGCTAGCCTTAGTTAATTCACTGGCGCTGGCTGGTGTATTGCTTGTAAATGCATTAGCCAATATTCTGCCCATTAATGGCATGAATACCGGACAGGTTTCATCCTTATATCCCAGTTTATTCACTCCGGCTGGAATCACCTTTTCAATCTGGAGCATTATCTATCTCTTGCTGATAGGTTTTATTGCCCTACAATGGTTGAGGATAAAAAATGAAAATGCTAAGGTATTCCGCGAAATTTCTTTCCTGTTTATCCTGTCGTGTGTATTCAACATGGCATGGATTGTCGCCTGGCATTACCTACTGGTTTGGCTTTCGGTAGGCATCATGCTTGGTCTGTTAGTTACCTTAATCACTATTTTCCTGAGATTAGTAGAACAAACTACCGAAGGTTTTGCCGATAGTATGTTACTAAAACTGCCCTTCACCATTTATCTGGCCTGGATTTGTGTGGCGACTATTGCAAACATTTCAACAGCCCTGGTGTCAGAAAACTGGCATGGCGTTATCCTAACTGAGGAAAGCTGGACCATTGCACTTATGGGTATCGCCACCATACTGGCATTTTACATTACCCTTCGCTTTAAAAAGTCTGCCTTCGCTGCCGTTGTTATCTGGGCCCTTGTTGGAATCTTCCTTCGGTGGAAAGGTACGGAGTATAGCTTGATTGCATCAAGTGCTATCATCATGACCGTGCTCCTGAGCGGAGTATTCCTCTATTCGCTTTGGAGAAGTAATTTTAAGACTAATTAATGATTTCAAATTTTGTATACGGCACCAAAACTCTCGGCACACGAATTCCATCCAGTGCTTGATTGTTCTCCAATATGCCGGCAACAATTCGTGGTAACGCCAGGGCACTTCCATTTAAGGTATGTAACAACTGCATCTTACCTTCTTTGTTTTTATAACGCAATTTCAAACGGTTAGCCTGAAAGGCTTCGAAGTTACTGACTGAACTTACTTCCAGCCACCGTTGCTGAGCAGCAGAGTACACTTCCATGTCGTACGTTAAAGCCGAGTTAAAACCCATATCGCCTCCGCAAAGCAAAAGTTTACGATACGGCAACTCAAGTTTTTCCAACAAGCCCTGCACGTAACCGCACATCTCATCCAGTGCGGCATAAGACTCCTCCGGTTTGCGCACCTGAACGATTTCAACTTTATCAAATTGGTGTAACCGATTTAGTCCGCGCACATGCGCACCCCAACTTCCAGCCTCTCGTCTGAAGCAGGGCGTGTAGCCTACGTTCTTCACAGGCAGCTGATCATCGGTTAAAATCACATCCCGATAAAGATTGGTAATGGGCACTTCGGCTGTTGGTATTAAATACAAACCATCTTCCTGTACAAAATACATCTGCCCCTCCTTATCGGGTAGCTGACCGGTTCCATATCCTGAAGCTTCATTCACTACAATAGGGGGTAACATTTCCCGATAGCCCATCTTCTCAGCTTCATCTAAAAAGAAGTTAATCAATGCCCGTTGAAGCTTAGCGCCTTTACCCTTATACACGGGAAAACCGGCACCTGAAATTTTTATACCCAGATCAAAATCGATGATGTCGTATTTTTTTATTAGTTCCCAATGGGGCAACGCATCTACACCCAATTGAGGAATCACCCCATGCTCATGAACAATTACATTATCATCAGCACCTGCTCCGGCCGGTACTATCTCTGCCGTTACATTGGGGATCTTATACAATTGATTTTTTAACTCTTCTTCAAAGCGGGCCAGGTCTGTCTCCAATGCTTTCAGTTGTTCCTTTTCACTGGCCACTTCCGCCCTAAGGGCTGCTGCTTCATCCGCTTTGCCGGCTTTCATTAATTCACCAATTCGCTTAGCTTCTGCATTCGATCTGGCCTTCAGGTCATCGGCCTGGCGTTGGGTGTCCCTTCTCGACTGATCCAATGCGATGGCCTTGTCAATAAGCTCACCTGCCTCTTTTAATCCCCTTTTACCTAATCCCTTAATGATGTTTTCCCGCTGTTCACGGATAACAGAAATCTGAAGCATACCGGTATGATTTACATTGTGTCCGTAAAATTAGGTTTTTGATCGTACCAACGGGGTTTAACGGCCAACAAATTCTTTGGAGGTTTTTGTTTGTAATCAATTTTGGCCTATACTTGCATCGTCATCGGGCATATTCTAAAGCCCTTTATCTATACAACACTTGCCTTACTGAACTTTAAAACGACCCTGTGTTCTTATTGATTTTCGTTTCAGCATTATCCTGATTAAGACCCAGCATACTACAACCAACAAAACAACACATCATTTTTTAACATGTACACTATTGACGATCTGAATGTCAGACTTCTTTCCGAGTTGAAAGAAATTGCAGAACAAATGGGCGTTAAAAACGCCAAAAAACTTTCCAAGCAAGATCTGGTTTACAAAATACTCGATCAGCAAGCCATTACCGGTGAAGCCCCGGGCAGCAAAAAATCTGCCGCACCTGCCCCTGCAGAAGCGCGAAATGTTCGTCCGCGCAGACGCGAAAACGTTACTCCTGCCCCTAAAGCAGAGACCGAACTCTCAACGGATGAATTGCTGGACTCCATCAATATCGATCTTGATGCGCCTGTTCCAACCTTTGAAGAGCCGGTGGAACAAAAACCTGTGGTTGTAGAAAAACAGCACCACACCCCTCGGCATGAAAGAAGGGAAGATGATCGCAATCAACCTAATCGTCCGAGCATTCGTGATTTCGATGGCGTTATTGCCAACGAAGGCGTGCTTGAAATTATGCAGGATGGTTATGGTTTCTTGCGCTCATCCGACTACAATTACCTGGCCAGCCCGGATGATATTTATGTATCGCCATCACAGATAAAATTATTTGGCCTCAAAACGGGCGACACGGTAAAGGGTACCATCCGTCCGCCAAAAGAAGGTGAGAAGTATTTCGCTTTACTGAAAGTTGAATCGGTTAACGGAAAAACTACAGAAGAAATCCGTGACCGCGTAGCTTTTGAATACCTCACACCACTTTTCCCGGAAGAAAAATTAAGGCTGAGCACCACACATGATAATATGTCTACCCGTATACTTGACCTGTTTGCGCCCATTGGCAAAGGTCAGCGGGGTATGATTGTAGCTCAACCCAAAACCGGTAAAACCGTGTTGTTGCAAAACATTGCCAACGCCATTGCCGAAAACCATCCGGAAGTTTACCTGATTGTATTGTTGATCGATGAACGCCCGGAAGAAGTTACCGACATGGCACGTAACGTAAGGGCCGAGGTAATTGCCTCAACCTTTGATGAACAAGCCGACCGACATGTAAAGGTTGCTTCCATTGTGTTGGAAAAAGCCAAACGTATGGTAGAGTGCGGACATGATGTGGTTATTCTATTGGATTCGATCACACGTTTAGCACGCGCCTACAATACCGTAGTACCATCCTCGGGTAAAATTTTATCCGGTGGTGTAGACGCCAATGCGCTACATAAGCCTAAGCGTTTCTTTGGTGCTGCGCGTAATATTGAAAATGGTGGCTCACTTACCATTATTGCTACGGCTTTGATTGATACCGGATCGAAGATGGACGAAGTTATTTTCGAAGAATTTAAAGGAACCGGTAATATGGAACTTCAGTTGGATCGTAAGTTATCCAACAAGCGTGTTTACCCGGCCATTGACGTGCCTGCATCCGGTACCAGACGTGAAGATTTGTTGCTAAAAGAAGAAGAACTATCGCGCGTATGGATACTCCGCAAATTTATGAGCGACATGAACTCCAATGAGGCGATGGAATTCCTGCTGCAAAAAATGAAAGGAACACGAAACAACCAGGAGTTCTTGCTTTCGATGAATGGGTAATATCAATTAGCCAATTATTAATGATATGATCAGCCAATGGAGAAATCTGTTGGCTGATTTTTTATATGCCCTTGATTACTTATGCCAGGGAACATATTGTCCATAGATAACCTTTAATAGCATCTTCGGATTCTTCAAAACGAACAGTGCAAATTTAAAATAAAATTTTAAATTTGCACTGTTATGTTTGCCAGAAATATAGAAGAAAGCATACGGAAACTGATTACGACATTTCCGTCTGTGGCATTGCTCGGCCCCCGGCAAGTGGGTAAAACCACCCTTGCCAAAACCATTATGAGCAAAGTCAAAAATACGGTGTACTTGGATCTGGAGGATCGAGATGATTTCAATGCCCTGCAAAACCCCAAATTGTTCTTTGAAAACTACCGGAATACATTGGTGGTGATTGATGAAGTGCAACGGATGCCCGAACTTTTTCCAACGCTAAGGGCGGAAATTGACGCCCACAGAAAAGCAGGACGTTTTTTATTACTTGGCTCGGCAAGTCCCGATTTGCTTAAAAAGAGTTCAGAAACCTTGGCGGGAAGGATTGTATTCAAAGAACTCTCGCCTTTGCTTTTAAGCGAAGTATATCCCGACATCGTTTATGAAAAACACTGGTTGCGGGGCGGTTATCCTGAAGCGTTGAAGCAAAAGAACATTGCCCTTTGGAATACCTGGCATGCTTCCTTTTTACGAACGTATGTAGAAAAGGATTTGCCCGCTTTGGGCCTGGCCTCGCCTTCACTTATGATTACTCGGTTGTTTCAAATGCTCGCATACAACCAGGGGCAACTACTAAACAAAAGTGAGTACGCCATGGCATTAGGCGTTTCCGTACCAACGGTGAGTAACATATTGGATTATTTATCCTATGCTTACCTGATCCGTTTTTTGCCACCCTATGCCACAAACGTAAAGAAGCGGATTGTTAAATCACCTAAAGTTTACATTCGCGATAGCGGGATGTTGCATCATTTACTAGGTATCAGTCAAACAAAAGACCTGTTAGCTAATCCAAAGGCCGGATTTTCGTGGGAAGGATATGTAATTGAGCAAATCGTGAATCACTACGAAGACGATAAAAACTTTTACCATTACCGTACACAAGGCGGCACAGAAGCAGACCTGGTGATTGCCCGCTACAACAAGCCCTTGCATATTGTGGAAATAAAAATGGGTAGTGAACCACGGGTAAGCAAAAGCCTGTTAAACAGCATGGTGGATTTGGGTGTAAAACAAGCCAGCATCATTATTCCCGGAACATCTATCTCGTTTCCGGCAGAAAAAGGAGTAACCGTATGCTCATTAGATACCTTTCTTTCAACCATGTAATTGGGGTCACAGGCAGCTGAAACACAGAAGAGTTTTTGGTATCGATGAATGGATAGTTTCAATTAGCCAATTATCAATGATATGATCAGCCAATGAAGAATTCTGGTGGCTGATTTTTTTAGATTGCTATTACCGCTTCTCGCGTTTTTGACGCCATTTGTAGAGATCATCCGTGGAAATGAAACTTGAGAATCCCTTTTTCAATAGCCCCCTAACAAGTTCCTTATCCCCGCTCCATATTTTACCGCGAAAAAGCAATATAGTGTGCATCATTTGGATCAACATCTTCCACTAAATTGATCGCATACAGCCAAAAATATTCCTTTATCTGCTCTTCTGAAATAAATGTTATGTCTTTGCAAACCTGAATTCTGACTCACGGATATCTTGCAGAGTCATTTTTGAAATCCTGGTGAGTTTTGAATAATTCTTTCTGATCTCCATTCTCAGAAAATCTGGAGCAATAAAGTCTATTATTCCTTTCGAATTAATAAGCAGGTCACCAATCTTTCCATTAGAGTTTAAGATGCCACTGAAAACGATATTAGCATCAACGATTATCCTCACTTAGTAAATCGTTTACGGTTCTTTTTCCACCACGAAGCATTCACCTGATCAGCCAGTTTATCAATATCCGACTGCTTCGCGCGTGATCTAGCCGTTGCCTCAAGGTATTTTATATAATCAATTAGTCTTTGTAGGCCGAAACTATCTACCGATGAAGAAACTGTAATTGTTATTTTATCATTTTTTGTTCGTTCAATGAGCATAACTCACATTTTTATTTAACTATTAAAATTAGCAAAAAAATATCACTTTGGAACCCATGCTTACCCTACCCATTGATGGGTCTGAATTGGCGATGGAATT
>CAZQXC010000104.1:0-9135 GCA_964597075.1 uncultured Roseivirgaceae bacterium
ATTTCTGACCTTTTCAGGCTATAGTATGGATGAGGTCAAAAGGTTCGATATCGAATTGGCGGGTATTAAGATTGGAGAGCTGACCGCCACGCGAAAAACCGTGGATACCCTGACCTACTACTATGTTGAAAGTAAGGTCAGTTTTTGGTTGTTTGTGAAGGTTAATGTACATCATATCCAAACGGCCATTTATCATCAAGATCATCTACTCGCCTCCACTGTAAAGACCCGTTCCAATAGAGGTGACTTCAGTTCATCCGTAATTTTGAAAAAAAAGCATTATGAAGTTAAAGTTGATATGTATAAGTATAAGCATGATGGTGTACTGGAACCACCCATCACTTTCAATGTTATGCGATTTTTCTTTGATGAACCGAAAAATATGAACGCTGTTTTAGCCGATGGGTATGGACTCATGGCACCGGTGAGTTTTTTAAAAAACAGCTACTACGAGGTGGATGTACGGGGCGAGCGAAATAAATATTTTTTTACGGAGGGTAAGTTACAGCGCGCCATCATGGATAGCAGTATAAAAAATTATGAAATCGTTTTACAGAAAGAATAGGAAATTGGCTCTTTCTGGCTTCAAAATTCCATTTCTAAAATCGGAGTGTAGCAGCGAAAGAAAAAATATTATCTTGCCCCATGGATTATATTGTTAGCGGCATTCAGCAGGTTGGCATTGGTGTTAAGAACGCCAACGAGGCGTGGGCCTGGTACCGGAAGCATTTTGGCTTTGATGTGCCTATTTTTAAAGATTCTGCGCAGGCAACCTTGATGACACGGTATACTTCAGGGATAGCTGAAAGTCGTTACGCCATACTGGCTATGAATCTGCAAGGGGGCGGGGGGTTTGAAATCTGGCAATACACCTCCAAAGAGCCCCAGGCGGCATCCTTTGTTCCTCAATTAGGCGATACGGGTGTTTATGCTGTAAAACTGAAATCAAGTAATGTTGAAAAGGCATTCGATTTTTTAAAGTCAAAAGGCGTTCAAGTATTAACGCAGCCAGCCAAATCGCCCGAGGGACGGATGCATTTTTATGTTGCCGACCCTTATCAAAACATCTTTGAGGTGATTGAAAGTGGCAGTTGGTTTAAACGCAAATCCTTTACGAATGGTGGAGTTTCAGGGGTGACTATTGGTGTATCGGATATGGATCAATCCATTGGCCTATACAGAAATATTCTGGGCCACAACAGCATTGCATATGACGTTACCGGAAAGTTTGATGATCTCAAAGGTGTAAATGGTGGTGAGTCATCCTACAGACGGGTTTTATTAAAAGCGCATGCTCCATGCAAAGGAGCGTTTGGAAATTTATTGGGCTCCACCGAGATAGAATTGGTGGAAGTGAAAGATAGGAAGCCCGCCAAAATCTATGACAACCGGAATTGGGGAGATCTTGGATTTATCCATGTATGCTTTGATATCCGCGGCATGAAAAATCTGGGGAAGCGCTGTGCTGAAGCAGGGAATGCTTTCACAGTGGACAGCAGTAACTCCTTTGATATGGGAAAAGCGGCCGGTCATTTTTCATATATTGAAGACCATGACGGAACACTTATTGAATTCGTTGAAACACATAAAATTCCTATAGTTGAAAAACTAGGCTGGTTCCTCGACATAAAAGACAGACCTATGGAAAAGCCATTGCCTAATTGGATGTTAGGTATGCTCGCGGTGAACAGAGTAAAGGATTAGATTAATTGTCTTTACGGATTATTTCACAGAAAACTGTCCCGATCCCATCTTATAATCATCACAATACACTTCCAGGGTGTACGTACCCGGTGCGTAGTCTGATCCCTTGTCGTATAGATACGTCAGTTTTTGACGGGTGTTATCAAAAAGGATTTCTTGCGAAGCGGTGTAAAATTCTTCACGTCCATCGTACATAAAGGTTCCTGAACCCCGTGCTACATCGAATAACACCTGTCCGTTTTGATCCACAATCCGGATCATAACTTTTTTACCTTCAATAGGGGCCACATTATTTTCAGCCAAATTAAAGTCAATTTTTATATTACCCACTTGGCGGCTTCTGAAAGGCGATTCTCGT
This sequence comes from uncultured Roseivirgaceae bacterium, assembly GCA_964597075.1. Classification (GTDB taxonomy): domain Bacteria; phylum Bacteroidota; class Bacteroidia; order Cytophagales; family Cyclobacteriaceae; genus UBA2336. The sequence continues at coordinate 2,063 of CAZQXC010000104.1, forward strand.
TCCTTGCCCTTTTCATTGACCGCTACAATCCTGAAGTTTTCTGCTTTAAGTTGGGAGGCTATGGTTACTTTGCTCACCAGTTCTTCTTTGGTTTGTGCTAACCGGTTAATCGAATCACCCAGGATATTTTTCTCAACCTTAAGTGTTGTGTTTTCGGAAAGTAACTCCTTATTAACATTCTTCAGTTTTTCAATCTCTTCATCTTTATTTTTAAGCAGAAGTTCATATCCCTCAACTTTATCTTTGAGTTCTTTTATCACCTGGCCGTTGGCCCTGCGCGTTCTTTTGAGTTCAGTCTCAATTTCCTCCTTAGCTTTGGTGAGCTCGGATATATCACCACCCAGCCGTTGTATTTCGGCAATGCGTTGGTCTAATTCTGCACTGATTTCGTCCAACCGGTGCATAGTAGTTGCCAATTGTTCTTCGGTAGAGGATTTCTCTACGCGCAGCTGGTCGCGTTCTTGTTTGTTGAAATAGCTGCTGACAAACTGTACAATGATGATTACGGAGAGTATGGCAATAATAATGGCATACTTCTGATTTGATTTTTTAGGTACTTCTGGCGTATCGTTTATTACAGGCTCACTCATAGGAAGGTCATCATTAAGATCACGCAAAAATAAGGGTATTTAAGGCTATTCCAACGGCTAAAAACGTAATACAACGTGTTGTTTGTTTAGCGAAGGATCAAGGAATAAAATGCCACATCGGAACAGATCGGCACTAGTGTACACCAGGGGGTGCTTTTTGATTTCTATCCACGCCTTCTCCATTTCTGGTGTGTCATGAATGTCATCCACTATAAAGATGGTTTTGTGGTGCGATCGGGCCAGCAGGGATTCGAAATAGCGCAACGTAGGTTCATACCGGTGGTTAGCATCCATAAATACCAGGTCAATTTTTGGAAGACGGGATAGTGTGGAATACAACGTGGTATCCAGGTTTCCGGTAATCAGCTCGATATTGGTTGCGCCACCAAACTCAAAACTAATGGAGGCTATTTCAGCAATGGCAGGCGATCCTTCAAACGTATATACTTTTGACTCCGGTTGCTGCGCGAGGTAAAGGGTATTGATGCCCAATGACGTACCAAGTTCCACAATGGTTTTAGCCTTACTGTACGCAACAATTCTGCTGTAAAGCGTAGAAAATTTGACATCGCTCAAGCTGATTTTGGTGATGTCGCTTATCTTTCTCATTTGACCTGACAGGTGCTTTGATCCGGCACCGAAATCCCGAACTTCAATTTCGCGGTGATCGTTGGAGAGTTGTTTACGTAACGATTCTATTACGGGAACAGCAATGGATTCGCGTCTGATGATCTTGGTATAGAAATCAAATAGAAAGGGGGAGTGTAAGGAATGCTCGTCAACAGCATCAAGCCAATAGTTGAAATAGGTTTTTATCTTAAAAAATGCCGACAATCAATTCAGGCGGATAGGCGCAATCATGACGAATTCCGGGATGACCACGGTGAGTTGTACACCATCGACAATGCGTTCCATTTGGTAGGTGCCCGTCATTTTTCCAATACCCGATTTCAGGTTACATCCGGACACATATTGATGAGTTTGGCCGGGCTCCAATACGGGTTGCTGGCCCACTACACCTTCGCCTTCAACTTCACGGGAAGAGAATCCTGCATCCGAAATGTGCCAGTGCCTGCGGAGTAATTGTATGGTATTTTCGCTTTGATTTTCAATGGTCACCTTATAGGTAAACACATAGTGGTATTGGCTCGGACTGGAATAGGCCGGCTGGTATTCCGTCTCAACGGTTACGCGTATTCCCTGTGTTACTTCGGTTACCATGCGATCAAAAATATTAATTTTTTGGAATTAAAAATGTTTAGTGAAAATTCGATTTTATTTTTCTCTTAAATAGACCAATGGACGTCAAAATAGCATATTCCTGGAAGTCGCGACTCAGTCAGGAATTTGAAAAACCTTATTTTCATGAATTAATCGACTTTGTAAAGTCCGAATATCAGTCGGCCACGGTGTATCCTCCCGGTAAGGAAATATTCAAAGCATTTGATGCCTGCGACTTTGATCAGACGAAGGTGGTGATCATCGGTCAGGATCCTTACCATGGTCCGGGCCAGGCCAACGGACTTTGTTTTTCTGTTCATGATGGTGTTCGAACACCGCGATCCTTGGTGAATATATTTAAGGAAATACACAAGGATTTGGGTAAACCCATTCCGGCAACGGGAAATCTTGAGCGCTGGGCCAATCAAGGGGTTTTGCTGCTCAATGCTACACTCACCGTTCGTGCCTCTTCACCGGGTTCGCATCAACATAAAGGATGGGAAGTGTTTACAGACGCTGTCATTAAAAAAATATCGGAAGAGAAAACACACGTTGTGTTTCTTTTATGGGGTGCCTATGCGCAGAAGAAGGGAGAGGTTATTGACCGGAATAAACACCTGGTTTTGATGTCGGCACACCCTTCTCCCTTTTCTGCCGATAGAGGGTTTTTTGGCTGCCGGCATTTCAGCAAGGCGAATGAGTATTTGAAGAGCAAGGGGTTGAAAGAGATTGACTGGTAATATACGGGTCTGTTAAGGCGTAGATCAGAGCAAATTGAGGAATATAATGAAGTCTAATATAAATTGTAAGCGTTACACTCTTCTAACCATGTCGTATAAAATGTCTTCGGAATAGTGTTTGGAAGAAGGGTTCGGTGAAAATTACAGATCCGGTGAAGAGATCTATGATTTCACTGTCTTGAAGGGATGTTTCAATCCTTTTGATATTGCCGGGTGATCCAAGCGTATAGGTTTTAAGGACATGCGCTGATGTGAGTTGCTTTTCCTTATTTAACACTGCCTTTAAGTAATTCACCTGGTATGCTGTCAGTCCTTCGGTCTGTTTTCTAAACATGGCCAGGTGGTCATTAAGGTACTCCTCATAGCTCTCCATAAGAATGGCTTCTGATAATTCACGGGTCGTATTGGCCCAGCAGAGTCGGGATAAGTACTGAACATAGTAGGAGTGACCTTGTACCATTTCTACTAGTCGCTGAGCGACTTCCTTTGACACCTTTTTTTTAGTGCGTGTGAATTGCTTTTGGATGAAATCGGTCCATTCATTATTGGGAATCCGCTCCAGGAATATATTCTCACCAAACCGGAAAAAGGGTTTAGATGAATCGTTGAACAACTTGTTCATCAGGTGGCGTTTACTTCCATACAGGCAGTAGGAAACATTGGAATGTTTCTGCCAGACAGACCTTAATTGTTCAAGAAAAGTATCTCCACCCTTCCATTCTGAAATTTTCTGAAACTCATCGACACATACAACAACCGGAAGTTTTTTATCCTTGCCGATTTTAGCTGCCATCCCAAGGATAACAACAGGATCAAGCTCTTTGGATGGGATATTAATACCAAACTTGATTTCTTCGTGGGGTCCGTAGGAGTAGGATATATGGGGTGATATTGAACTTGCGAATTTCTTAACCATATCGGCCGTCTTGCTGTAAAGGGAGGTAGAGGCCTTTAAAAGTTCGGTGAGGTAGGTTTCAAGAAACTGCTCGCTCGAAGTGATGCCAAAGCAGTCCATCATGATGACAACAACATTTTTATCTGCGCTCCGTACTACTTCTTGAACTAAGGAGCTTTTACCCCACCGTCTGGGGGATATGAGTACGATATTCTGACCGTCCAGAAAGGCGTTTCGTATCCTGCTAATCTCCTTCGTACGATTGCAGAATGGATCACCCGCCACCAATTCACCGACTTTAAATGGGTTATGAATCATAATATACAAATATAGGTAAAAAATATTACCTATAAATGTATTATACAAGTTTAGGTAAATTTAAAACCGGCTGGATTTTTATAGAAGTGTAGAACTCCCTGTCCTTAATCAGTTTATTTAGAATGGAATTTTTTGGATGCCGCCATTTCAGCAAGGCGAATGAGTATTTGAAGAGTAAGGGGTTGGGTGAAATATATTGGTGAGGATGGGGTGCGTGTTTCGGGTTCCGAGTTCTCTGTTAACGTGTAACCCGCATCTCGAAACTCGCACCTCGTAACCCGAACCTCGGTCATTCTATCATCTTAAAGAATCGCTTCCACCGAATCTTGTTCAGGAATTTCTGATTGGGATCAATCGACAACCAGATAAAGAACCCTTTACCAACGATGTGATCCTCCGGAACAAATCCCCAATAACGTGAGTCGAGCGAGTTATGACGGTTATCGCCCATCATAAAATAATAATTTTGATTGAATGTGTAGGATGAAACCTCCTGTCCATTGATTTGCAGTTTCCTGTCCACAATTTTTGCATCGGCCTGATGATCGTATGTCGTGATGATGAACCCGTATAGCGCAAGGGTAGAATCATTTAAGGCGATGGTCTCGCCACGCTTAGGAATCCATAGCGGGCCGAAAGTATTGAGATTCCAATTTAGCGTATTCTCAGTACCGGCACCATAACCGTAGTATTCGGAGAATGGAAATATTCCTGAAGAGTTTTCGTATTCTTCTTCTACCACAGCTTTTATATAAGGTAGACTTTTCATTTCTTCTGCTTTATCCTCAGTCAGCCACATGATGTAGTCAACACTGTTTTCATCCGGACGACCGATTACCTGGTAGTCTTCCACACCGATACCCAGCCTGGTGAGGTTTCGTTCATTAATAATGCCGGTGGCCGTGATTTTATAACTCCATTGCACCAACGGATGGTCTTTTAGTTCCTGCCTGTTTACTAAAATTTTCTTATCAATAATCTGTAGTGTTTCGCCCGCTGCTGCCACACACCGTTTTATGTAGTTAGTCTTCAGGTCTACCGGATAATCCTTATTGTCGTTCAAACGTTTAGGCGGAATATTAAAAACCACCACATCACCACTTTTTACTTCGCTGATACCGGGCAACCTGTACTGTGGAAGTTGAACCCAATCGAGGTAGGAAGGAATTTCCGTAAACCATATTTTCTGATGGGTGAGGGGAAGTTGCAGGGGTGTTTTCGGTGTACGTGTTCCGTAGTGGAATTTACTGACAAAGAGAAAATCGCCTACCAACAGTGAGTTCTCCATAGAAGGCGTAGGAATGGTGTACGCTTCCATGATTAACCAGCGGATAAGGGTGGCGGCAACTACCGCGAAAGTGATGGCTTCTGTCCATTCCGTTAGAACGGATTTCTTTTCTTCGGCCGGTAGCTGATCAAATTTGCCCAGGTATTTTGCTGAAGGACTGAAACCCAGGTAAATTAAATAGAAGAAACCTGTGAAGATGATGAGAATCTGGCTCCATAAAGAATTTTTCCCATAACACCGTAATACTTCAAAGATGAGCACATAATAGGCAAAGAAGTTCACCACCGGAAGGAGCAAATAGATAAACCACCAGGTTGGCTTGCCTACGATATCTTTCATCACAATAAATTCGGAGTAGAACGGGATGAGTGATTTCCAGCCCGCGATACCGGCCTTTTCAAATAGTTTCCAGTACCCTACGGTTACACCCAGCCTGATGACCAGAAAAGTAAGAAGTATTGCGTTCACGTTCAGTTTGTTTTAAAAGCCTGCAAATAAAGTGATTATCAATCAGAATTGTAAAAAATCTTCCATAGAGAGTACGCCTTTTTTACCGGGTAACCACTCGGCAACCTGTACAGCACCGCGCGCAAATCCTTCCCGCGAATGTGCCGTATGCCGGAGTTCAATATCATCAATTGCCGAAGCGTATTTGATCAGGTGTGTTCCGGGTATGTCATCGATGCGGAACGAGCTGATGGGTAGCTCTTCAGGATTATCAGTTTTCTCCTTTACCCATTTTTTAAGAGTAACGATATGTTTAAGTATTCCTTCTGCCAGTGTAATGGCTGTACCGCTGGGGGTATCCTTTTTTGCGGTATGATGAATCTCATCAATGTGAGCGATATATTCCTTCCGGGTATTCATCATGGTAGCGAGGTATTCGTTGAGCTTAAAAAAAATATTAACACCAATACTGAAATTAGACGCATAAAAGAATGTTCCATTACATTGTTGTGTAAGTTTTTCAATCTCAGCCTTTTGCTCCAACCATCCGGTGGTGCCGCAGGCAACGGGAATGTTATTTTCAAGGCAGAATTTCACGTTTTCAAAAGCCGCCTCAGGCTGGGAAAATTCTATCGCAACATCGGCTTTGATAGATTTCAACGCATGACGATTCTGTGAGGAAATCTTCCCAACTATCAAATGCCCTTGTTCAAGGGCGATCCGCTCAACGATCTTTCCCATTTTTCCATAACCGAGCAGAAGGATTTTCATATGTTTTTTGATACGGGTTCCTGTAATACTTTCCGTTACAAGTATACAGGTTATCAACTAAATGGCGAGTTAAAACCGGAGCTTTAGCGAGATTCCTCCCATTCGTCCGGTAAGCATTTCATCACTGAAGGAGGGCTCTACCCTAACCTGAAGATTAGGGTTTAAATCAAATTCCTTGAGATGGGTATCTACATGGGCATCGATCATCTGCAATACATAGACCCCGATCAAAACAATGATCATAAAGTCACGCTCACGCCTAAAGCGATCGGTTATGGTGCGGAGCTGCGCGGTGGTGAATCCAGTGTTTGGATTAATGTCACTTTCATTGGAAAGCCCATTCTCCAGGTTAAAAAATAATTCGCTTTTGTTCTCCTGATAGCCTTCCTGGTAAAAGTTTATGGCGTAGCCCGAAGCGGCAATTCCGCCATACACCAGTGGAAGCTTCCAATACTTTTTTGTGTAGGCCTGACCCAATCCGGGTAACACCGCTGCAAACAGTATTGCTTTTTTAGGATTGTAACGCTGGGCATATGAAATAAGCTTGATGGTATCTCGTGCGGCCGGAGAAAGCATTACGGTGTCACGTTGCGCAAACGCGCTTACATGATAGAGTATAAAAAGGAATACACTAATTTTTTTCATGCCGGTTCTTCCACATCGGGTAAAGGTACCGGATTTAATGCATTTTTAAGATGTCTAAAATCCGGTTCAAATCTTCCACAGAAAGAAAGGGAATTCTGATGTCTCCTTTCTTGCCGTCACTTTTCACTACAACACGAGTGCCAAAGTGTGACGAAAGT
>CAZQXC010000105.1:0-8957 GCA_964597075.1 uncultured Roseivirgaceae bacterium
TGACTAATGACTAATGACTAATGACTATTTCTTCCAACCCTGCTCTCCCAACAAGGGTACAAAACTAAAGTAATCAAACTCTTCTTTTGTAAGCTTCCCATTCTTTTTGCGAATCTTCATCATTACCTGCTTTTCGCGATTGCCCACGGGTATCACTAAAACACCTCCTTCTGCTAATTGATCAGTAAGGGCATCGGGAACAACAGGAGCACCTGCAGTCACAATGATTTTATCATAGGGAGCTTTTGCGGGTATTCCCTTCGAACCATCACCCAAATAAAAATAGGGTTTGTAACCCAGTTTAGGTAAAAAGGCTTTCGCAGTTTCATAGAGCTTCTTGTTGTACTCAATGGTGAAAACTTTAGCGCCCAGTTCTATCAAAATGCAGGCCTGATAGCCTGATCCGGTCCCTATTTCCAGTACCTTATCGCCCGGCTTGATTTCCAGTTTTTCCGTTTGGAAGGCTACTGTATAAGGTTGGGAGATGGTTTGACCTTCTCCGATGGGAAAAGCCTTGTCCTGATAGGCGTGTTCAAGTAAGGCATTGTCGAAAAAAACGTGCCTGGGCACTTTGCTGATAGCATCCAATACACGGGGGTCTTTAATACCCTTATTTTGGAGTATTTTAACCAGTTTATTGCGCAGCCCTCGTTGCTTGTAATTATCCTCCAACATTTCGTTTTGGCGCAAAAAAGGGCATTTTTTAGCCATGAACAAAGTTTCTGAAAATCTTTAGGAAAATTGAAACCAACAGGCGTACTTTAGGGTTCTCTCATGCACAGTGAATAAGCTTTTTGCCATAGCGTTCACGTGTATTTACCTGCTCCTGACAGTGGGTGTGGCGAAAACCACACACTACTGCATGGGGCGGGCAAAATCCGCGGAAACATTCAGTTTTGAGGCTAAAAAATGTGCCTGCAGCCGCATTATCCCCGAAAATTCAGGATGTTGCCATGATGAGCACGAAATCATCAAAGTTGATGATAATCAGTCTGTTACCAGCCAACTTCATTTTAGTGCCCCTCAGTTGTTTAGCATCAGAACCGTATTCGACCAAGAAGAACAAGTAATAATAATCGGTAATACGAGTATTTACATTCATTTAAACGATTATATATCACCACCTGAAGCCTTGTTCAAGGTTAATTGCAGTTTTCTTTTTTACGATGATCAGGATTTGATGGCATAAACTACCATTTCGGTAGTCACCGTACTGCACATCAGCAGTATGATTTTAAAACCATTAAATTTTAACGCATCATGAAAACAAACATCATTATTATAATTCTTTTACTCGTGACCTCTGGCTTTGCATTTGGTCAATCAAAATCGAAAGTAGTTACCGCCAATATTAAAGTGTATGGCAATTGTGGCATGTGCAAAGAACGCATTGAAGCAGCCCTCGATTACAAGGGTATTAAAACTGCTGCATGGGATTCAAAAACAAAAAATCTTTCAGTAGTCTATACGCCATCAAAAATCACCGAACAAAAAATTCATGAACTGGTGGCTGCTGTTGGTCACGATACGGATAAAGTTAAGGCGAAAGATACCCTCTATGCTGATCTTCCTTTTTGTTGCTTATATCGTGATCACGATCACGAAGGAATGGACGACAATTGAAAATCATGAGAAATTATCTAATTATTAGAAGCGCCATATTTCTGGCGGTAGCGATGTTGTCCTTTTCGGTACGTGCACAGAAACTCATGGGTGTTGTAGTAGAGAAGAATGCCAAGGGCGTTGATGAACCACTGGCTGCGGCAAACGTTATTTGGTTGGGAACTACAATAGGCACAACATCCGGGAGTAATGGTGTGTTTACGATTGATCGAATGGAGGGCAAATCGAAACTCGTTATCAGCTATGTGGGCTATAAGTCGGACACATTAACCATTTCCAATCAAGTCCGCATTAAAGCCACACTCACACCCGATGAATATCTTCAGGAGGTTACTGTAGTAGGTTGGCGCCCTTCATCCGGTTTCGATCACGCACGTGGTATAAATACTGTTGTTATGACTGAGAAGGAATTATTCAAAGCGGCATGCTGCAATCTTTCTGAAAGTTTTGAGACTAATCCATCTGTTGATGTAGCCTTTACGGATGCGATTACAGGAACACGCCAGATTCAAATGCTTGGTTTGTCGGGGCCCAATACATTGATCTCGATTGAGAATATGCCGGGTGTGCGGGGATTAGCCTCAAGCCAGGGTATTCAATTTATTCCAGGAACATGGATTAATTCTATCCAGGTAACAAAAGGAGTGGGTTCGGTAATCAATGGCTATGAAAGTATTGCCGGACAGATTAACGTGGAGATGAAGAAGCCTGAGGAAAGTGAACGATTGTTCATAAACGGCTACGTCAATAATGCAGCCCGATCAGAATTAAACATTAACTACACGGCACATACCAGCGATAAATGGGCTACAACATTTTTATTGCATGGCAGTACGCGCCCGTTTGAGATGGATAGTAATAATGATGCATTTCTTGATTTCCCGACAGGATCGCAACTTAATGCCATAAACCGATGGGTTTATAATAACAACAAAGGGTTGTTGGGTCAGTTTGGTATTAAAGTACTAACGGATACCAAGCAGGGTGGTCAAACAAATTTTGATCCTGAGCAGGATAAGTTAACGACTAATCGTTATGGGTTTGAAATAAATACACTTCGGTATGAAGCATGGGGAAAGTTGGGGTATCAATTCACCGGGAAGCCTTATAAGAGTATAGGACTACAACTTTCCGCTGTTCGTCATGAGCATGACAGTTACTTCGGGTTCAATGTTCATGAAGCTGAGGAGAAATCGATATACGCTAACCTTATTTACCAATCCATTATTGGTACAACAAACCATAAGTTTAAAACGGGGGTAAGCTTTCTGTATGATGATTTTCAGGAATCTTTCGAGAACAGTATTCTTCCGATCAATTTTGATGGTAGTTTTTTTAATGCACTCTCCTTTGATCGCACCGAGGTGGTACCCGGAATTTTTGCAGAGTACAATTACGATGGCCTGGGTAAGTTTTCTGCCATTGTAGGGGCCCGTGTAGACTATCATAACCTTTTTGGCACATTATTTACTCCACGCGTTCATTTGAAGTATAACGCAACGGAGTCAACATCTGTCCGAATGTCGGCTGGACGAGGAATTCGTGTGGCTAATATTTTAACAGAGAACACAGGTGTATTGGCATCCTCCCGGCAGATTGTTTTTTCAGGCTTACAAAGTACTCAGGCATATGGCTTCCGGCCTGATCAGGCCTGGAACTTTGGTCTTAACATCGTTCAGGATTTTACATTGGATTATCGCCCTGGTGCCATCACTATCGATTATTTCTTCACCGATTTTGAAAATCAGGTTGTTCTCGATCTTGATAACACTGCACGCGAGGCGAGATTCTTTGGGCTCAGCGGTAAATCATTTTCGCAGAGCTTTCAATTCCAAATTGACTATGAATTGATGCGCAGATTTGATTTGCGCACAGCTTATCGATGGTTGAATGTGCAGACGGATTATACAGAAGGCAGGTTGGCGAGGCCCCTAATTCCTGAGCATCGCGCGTTTGTAAACCTTGCGTATGAGACCAAGAACAAGTGGAAATTTGATTACACAGTTCAATGGATGGGAAAACAGCGGATACCAGATACTTCACAGAACCTTCCCGAGTATCAGCTAGAGCCCTATTCACCGGATTATTTTTTGATGAACGCTCAAATCACAAAAGATTTTAAAGATAAATGGAGTGTTTATCTGGGTGCAGAAAACCTCAATAATTTTACATTGGATAATCCCATTGTAGCGGCTGAACTTCCGTTTAGTCAATATTTTGATACCGCTATGGTATGGGGCCCTATTTTTGGTAGGATGTTTTATGCAGGCTTTCGGTTTAGAATAAAATAATGAATATAAGCTTTCTTGAATTTTTCGTTCAGGAAAGTTTTTTTAAAACCCGATCAGAATAAAGGGTGCCCAATAATAAGGAGCTGCATATTTTGAATTGATCATTTTAAGCTTGGCCTGCTGTAACTTGCTACTGTAATCACTGGAAGATTTTTCGAGCAGCATCTGGTAAAAGTCGGTCATTAATACGGCAGTTGATTCATCGGCCACACTCCAGAAGGATACAATAATGTTTTTTGCGCCGGCATATACCAGCGCCCGAGAAAGGCCAATTACACCCTCACCTTTTGAAATTTTACCCAGCCCGGTTTGACAAGCCGATAGGGTTACCAGGTCTGCATTTAAATGAAGGTTATAGATTTCTCCGGAATAGAGATTTCCGTCCTCTGCTTCTGAGTCGCTTTGCAGAAATATACGGGAGAGTTCGGGATTATTTTCATCCACAATTCCGTGCGTAGCCAAATGTATTAAGGAGTAGTCCGCGAGGTTATCTGATTTTAAATTGGCTTCGCTGGCGCCTATATTCAACAAAACTTCGGTTGGTATATTTTTACTCTTAAAAAGTTGATTAATGGTATTAACTTCTTCGCGCGTACCGGGCAGATCGTTGAGGTTATCTTTTTCAGGGAAGGTTACCGGTGCACATAATAATGCTGAAGTAAGTGTTGATGATTTGCTTTTCTTTTGCAGTAGTAATCCTGCAGAAAACTCATAGCGAATACTGTATTTCCTGAGCAAATAGGGCAAGGATGCATAAGGTGTTCCAATATCTTTCACATCTTTGGTGAGCAATACTTCGAACGGTATGACACTCATTCTTCCTGTGGGTAGTACAACCAGTTCGCTGATGGAACGCGGAATCCTGGCTGGGATGAATAGTTTATAGAGATTTCGGGCAGTGGGTATATAGACTTCTTCGCCCATGTAAAAAAGTCCATTACGCAATCCGGTAATGCTTCTATCATAGTCGGCCGGCAATGCTTTATCAATAATCTTAAACGACTTTTTGGTGATGGTATAGGTGTACAATCGTGATTCATTTCGCTTACTGTCGTCTATGAAATAGCTAACAATGGCCGTTTTGTTATCAATGAGATTTTGTACCTGATTAATTGATGGAGATGAAGAATTGTACTTTAAATTAAAATACTCGGGATATTGCTTTTCGAGATTTTGTATAAATGTTTGATAGCTTTGATTTAAGTGAAAGGCAGTCTCACGGAGGTACTTCTCTTCTTCTTCTGATGGTTTTTGGGCAAGTTTTTGAGACACAAGAGCCAATGCTGATTTCAGACTTTTTTCCTCCTCTAGCAGATCTTCCGGAACACCGGCAAAAGACTTGGCATTGGTATCGGATATGGCATCCAGCAATACAGCCGATTTACTTTTTTCGGCAAAGTAGAATGAAAGCTCGCGATAGTCCTTACGCTTTTTAAAAGCAACATCACTTAAAATAAAAGCTATCCGAACGCCATCCGCATAGACTTCGTTGGCGATAGCACCCAATGAAATTTTATCAGATTCGTTTGTGGCCTGTTTGCGCAATCGGTCAATCAGTGAGTCGCATGCTTGAAGGGTTTGAAGTCCCAGGTCAAGATCCTTTTGTTTTAATGTTTTTCCAAAATGCCGTGCTTCCAGTGTTTGTGCTTTGTACATCATGGAGTAGAGTAACTGATTGCCGTTATAGAAATTTTCTCCGGAAGGATTAGCTTCAATATTTTCAGTATTGAAGTTGCTCACATTGGAAATTAAAGCGAGCTGATAATTTTGCAGTGCCTCATCAAATTTGTCATTGGATTGATGAATGTTCCCTATTCGATTGTACATAGCGGCAACATCCGGATGCTTCTTACCCTGTGAAGCAATATACATGGCCAGGGCTTTATCGTAAAACTCCATGGCTGTTTTCTTATCGTCAAGTTTGGTATAGGTATAGCCAAGATTAGAGAGCACAAAGGCTTTGGATGCATTGGGCTGTGGATTGATTTTGTCCCAAATGGTTAGTGCTGTTTCGTAATAGTTTATAGCATCACCGTATAGCTCAAGCTGGAAATAAGCAAAGCCGAGATTGGAATTGGCAACGGCCATTTTTGGGTGATCCTTTCCATGTAATTTTTCATATATGGCTGTGGCTTTTTCATAGTAATCAATGGCTTTATCGGGATCAATCTGGCCGTAAACCAATCCCAAATTATTGTACGAGTTTGCTATTAATTCATGTGCATCAGTAAGAACACTTTGCCGCAATGTCAGGGCCATTTGAAGTTGTTCTTCTGCTTGTATATACTTTCCGGTACTGTTATAAACCAATCCAAGGCTCGACAATGCCTTGGCTGTTTCTAACGTGTTTCCGGTTTGCTGAAGTATGGTGGTTGCTTCTGTGAGCTGCTCATGCGCCAGATCGTAACGACCCTGATTGAGGTAGAGATAGCCTATCGTTGATTGGGTTATGGCGCTAAGCATTGCTGAGTTTTTAGATTGATTTGTTTTGAAGAGCACATCGCGAAGTACCTTATCAGCTTCATCAAACCGGCCCAGACCAATTTGCGCTTCAGCTTTTCTATTGGCCAGGAGTATTTTCGTATCAAGATCTGTACTGCTGAAAGCATCAATCTTTTGAATGGCTTCATTATACCGTGAGCCAAAAAGCAATGCGTCAACCTGGCTGATCATTACCTGATTAGCGTTTTGTGAAAAACTGATCAGGTATGTGAGATAACAAAATGATAACGTTGTAAGTCTCAGCATGATTAGAAGCGATAATAATAACTAATGGTAAATACGTCATCACGGGTTAAGCCATCGGGGTTAACATCACGCTCCGTGATTTTTTTACCTATCAAAAGCCTGACTCCTGATTTTACATCGAAATTATAGCCTGCAGTAACAATACCGGATAGCGCCATCCCCAGGGTTCCTTCTAATTTCTCGCGTTCATTGGTATTCGTATTCAGAACTTCATCTTTGGTTATCCGCCAAATGGGTAGTAGTCCAACTGAAAAATTAAACTGTGCGAAGCGAAAATTTCGCTCTGCACGAAGCATAACATCAGTGCCTCTCTTTAATTCATAAGATGGATCATTTTCCCTTACATAATCCGGGCCACCTTCATACACTGGTATCCAGTCGTCCCAGGTAAATTGATTTCCGTTTTTATTAAAGGGATGTTGAATACCCGTGGCAAAAAGCCATTTCCGATTGACCAGTGATATACCGGCAATGGCATCATAGGTGCCTAAACTGGTTTGGTAATACATGGGTAGCGGATTTCCAAATTCGTCATCCTTGAGGTTGGAATTATTCGAAGGTATTTTACCTCCTACAGTAAGGCCAATATCAAATTTTTCTGAAGAATACAGGTTACGGGTAAGACAATAGGATATATCACCAAGTCCTCCGGTGCTTCCAAAGTTTCCGTTAACGGTCTGGTAAGGAAGTTTAATTTGAAAGAATGTTTTGTTATCGATAATGTTAAAACTCATGTCCAGATTGGCTACATACACAACTGGAGAGATCGTTGTTGTTCCTCTATAAAAACTTACTTCCATAGAGCGTAGTCTGAGTGGAACCTTTTTATTGAATGGTTGATCGGGCTTCATGGCGCCCATGGTACAAAAGCCTGCATCGCTGCAACCTTGGGCCCATACCGTATGGATCATTATTGAAAGCATGAAAAATAGTATTACTTTTTTCATAAGGTGTAGATTAATCAGGGGTTATTTTCTCGTTGACCGCCAATGGCTACGGCATCGATTTCATTCCAACCAAATATTTCATTTCCATTTTCATCGAGTTGATCAGTCACTGCAGGACTATTAATAGCTATTCGAATGGCATCTACCAGGTAGGTTGTTTCCCTGAAATAAATTGAAAAAATTCGGGCTACTTCCGGCAGATCAGTTATTGCCGGTTTGGCATATACCTTTTCCCATTGTTGAGTGGACGCGTTACGTACATATACTGTGTCGATGGCGCCAGGAAAGTACGTTTCGTATATCTCAATAGTATGAACTGTTTGGAGGGTATCAAACCCTAGTACCAGGTATTCTCGTTGATCATCTGCGGTTGCAGAAGACCAGGCATTGGTATTGTCACCATATCCATTTTGAGGTTTTGATTCATCGTAGACATTTTCTTTTCCGAGTGCCCGGGCAGCTGACCACACCCCTGGAGATGGACTCCATTCTGAACTGAAATCAATTACATTATCCGCATATTGACGAATCGATACGCCTTCAAATTCTTCAACATTGGAGCAATTAAATACGGCAGAACTGATGAAAAGCAGTAGGAGGGTCTTTTTCATCTATCGGGTTTAGTTAACCGTTCAATTTACAAATCGTTGTATTAATTTCCTATAAAAGAAAAAGCCCGAAGCCTAAAGGGCCATGGGCTTTTCATTTTTTTTATTCTGGATTACATCCCTAACGACTGGTTTTCAATAGAAGCCAGTTCAATAATTTTTTCGTACTCGGCAGGCGACAGATCGCTGTAGAAATAATGTACAGGATTGATCATCACCCCATGAAGGATAACTTCATAGTGGAGGTGGGGTGCTGTAGAGAGCCCCGTGTTTCCTACATAACCAATCAAATCGCCACGTTTTACTTTCTGCCCTTGCTTGGCAGCAAACTCGTGCATGTGTGCATAGCGGGTTTTGTAACCGAACCCATGGTCGATCACAATCATTTTACCATAGCCACTAAACTTCACATTTACTTCTTCTATTACACCATCGGCAGTTGCGTAAATCGGTGTCCCAATAGGAGCAGCAAAGTCTACCCCTGCATGCATTTTCTTTACCTTATATATTGGGTGTACGCGCAGGCCGAAACCGGAAGCTAATGCAATAAGTTGTTTGTTGGCAATGGGCTGAATGGCAGGAATAGCGGCAAAAAGTTTCTCTTTATTTTCAGCTAATTCTATTACTTCATCTTGTGATTTTGATTCAATATAAATTTTCCTGCGAAGTTTATCGATCTTTTCGTGGATGCTAACGATAGCATCTTTGCGAAGCATATTTTTCTCTTTTATATCAGCGTA
>CAZQXC010000106.1:0-8954 GCA_964597075.1 uncultured Roseivirgaceae bacterium
AATTATTAACAGAAGAAGAATACCGGGAATTGCAAAAGCTCGGGCCGTTCGATACGAAGACCTCAAGCTGGTTGAAAACACCGGCTGCTATACGCAAACTTGGTGGCGCCATTTTCGGTGACTTCAGGTTTGGACGTGTATTCATCTACCATAACGGTGCAGAATCGTATTATGCTGCACGGGGGTTTAGGGGTTTACTAAAAGTTTAATATTACAAGATGTAGCAGAATCCATCTTTTAAGAGTCGGTAGCATGAATTATTTATACGGAGACAGGGATTCGAATCTTGGATAAACTTGCCCTATGACATCTCTCCCTTGTTTTTCTGCGCATATAAAGTTAGTTTCACAAAGCTAAATCAAAAACAAAATTCCTATTCGTATGAAACGTAAAGCAATAGCCGTTTGGCAAGGTTCCGGCAAAGAAGGCAATGGTCATTTAAGCACGCAAAGCACCGTACTCAACAAAACACAATACTCGTTCAGTTCACGCTTCGAAGAAGGTGTGGGAACAAATCCCGAAGAGCTTGTTGCTGCGGCTCACGCAGGTTGCTTTACTATGAAGTTAAGTTTTGTGTTGGGCGAAGCGGGCTTCAAACCCACCGAGTTGACCACTAGCTGTACCATTACATTAGAAAATGGAGCCGTGACAAATTCCGACCTGGTACTCACGGCAAACATCCCCGGAATATCAAAAGAAAAGTTTGACGAGTGTGCGGAAAATGCAAAAGCCAATTGCCCAATCTCAAAACTGCTTAACAGCAACATTTCTTTAACAACAACACTGGCGTAAGACTCGTCAGCCCTACTCGAATCTAAGCGATTCTATAGGGTCAAGTTTTGATGCCTTGTGTGCAGGGTAGTAACCGGCTAATAGGCCAACAAAAACGCACACAAAAAGCCCAAAGAAAATCCACACCCAGGGAATGATGTAACTGTCCATGCCTAAAAAGCGCGCGCCCAGGTTTCCGATACCTATACCCAACAACACACCCAACAACCCACCCAACAGGCACACCACAATAGCTTCCGTTACAAATTGTTGCCGAATGCGCAGTGGCGTTGCACCTAATGCTTTGCGTACTCCAATTTCACGTGTACGCTCCGTTACGGAAACCAGCATGATATTCATCAGCGCGATGGATGAGCCCAGCAACGTTACAAAGCCAATTAAAAATCCTGCGGTACGCACATAGCCTGCTAATTGTGCTGTGCGTTCTGCCAGCGATACACTTCGCTCCAGTTGAAATGAATTTTCGTTACCTACCCGGTCTTGCCGGATCCTGCGCATCAAACCGGTAGCCTCGCCCATAGCATTATCAACATCATTAATATCTTCAACACCTATTGTTAACCGATACCACAAACTTCTTCCTTTGGCCATTTGATTCGCCACACGGATCGGAACGATTACCATGTTATCAAAATTACCTTCAAAGGATTGTCCTTTTTCAACCATCACCCCAATCACTTTGAATTGCCCACCCAGGAAAGAAATCTTCTCCCCTATCGGATTTTCATTTTCTTTAAACAACGTGGTGAATATTTTATGTCCGATTACTACTACCTGTGTGCCATACTCAATTTCGATAGGCGAAAAACTTCTTCCCTGCTTTATGTCTAAGCCCTTAATTGCCACATAATGCTCATTTGATCCCAGCACCTGAACATTCGGATTTGTTTTACTGGACAAACGCTTAACTTCCGCTATGCCTGTCAAATTAGCCGAGAGACTAACAATGGCAGGAAATTCATACTGGTTGGAAAATCTGATGACTTCGCTAAATTTCAGATTTGGATATAGTTTTTGGGATACACCCTGGGTGCTCCCTCCCCGATTGGTTATGGAAGTAATGTCGAATGTATTTGCGCCCAAGGAGGAAAGGCTGCTGTTAATTGACTTCTCAACACCATCCACAGCCGTTAGCGCACCAACAAGCGCAGTTATACCAATGGCTACAATGAGTGCGGTTAATATAGACCGGAGCAGGTTAGCCTGCACCGACCGTAAACCCTCCCGCATATTTTCTATGACGTTCATGAAACTGTTTTAGGACATCAATACGTTGATCAATACAGGCCAAATGTTACACGCAGGCCTGCTTTTTTATTTTTTAAGGTGCTTTTTACAAAAAGAACCTAAATTTGGTAGCAGCAATGAGCGTAAAACTACATATAACGGGTTATGGGTACGATGCGGGGCACAATTTTATTAGGATTATTATTGGTTAGCAGCCTGATCAAGGCCAACTACCTGTTTATTCCCATGGATGAACGGCAATCCAATCATTTAAAGGCGTATGGCATTGCCTATTGGATACTGCGTAGTGAAACAGAGGTCGACTGGTTGCTCAATTACAGGGGAGGGAGTTTTATGGTAAAATTTCATCCAGCCATCCAAAATGAATTGGTCATTCGTGGAGTAAGTTTTGAGGTGATTTCAGATGCTCAGGCCAACCAGATCATTAGCGAGATTGCAAGCCCCGCAGTGAACTACGACATTATGAAGTTGGAAAAGTATCCGCGCATAGCGGTGTACTCGCCAAAAAAAGCACAACCCTGGGATGATGCCGTTACGCTTGTCCTTACCTATGCCGAAATTCCTTATGATGTAGTATACGATGATGAAATACTTGCCGGAGTTCTGCCCAAATATGATTGGCTTCACCTGCACCACGAAGATTTTACGGGGCAATATGGAAAATTCTACGGTTCATTTTCCAACATGCCCTGGTATATTGACTTCCAACGCGATTCAGAAGAAACCGCTCGCAGAAACGGCTTTCATAAAGTATCGCAATTAAAACTGGCGGTCGCCAAACGGATAAAAGAGTTTGTTGCCGGTGGCGGTTTTATGTTTGCTATGTGTTCGGCCACCGACAGCTACGACATAGCCCTGGCTGCTGAAGGTGTTGACATTTGTGAACGCATGTTCGATGGCGATCCGGCTGATCCACAGGCGCAGGAAAAAATTGATTACGACAAAACACTTGCCTTTACAGATTTTAAACTGGTTCGTGATCCGTACCAATATGAATTCGCCTCGATCGATAATCCACCAAACGAACGCGGGCTTCGTCAGGCAAACGATTATTTTTCGCTCTTTGAATTCTCAGCCAAATGGGATCCCATCCCCACCATGCTTACCCAAAATCACACCCGTGTACTCAAAGGATTCTTCGGACAAACTACAGGGTTTAAAAAGAACCTGATTAAACCTGAAGCAGTTATTCTGGCGGAAAATAAAGACATCAAGGAAGTGAAATATCTGCATGGTGTACTCGGCAAAGGCTTCTGGACATTTTATGGTGGGCACGATCCGGAAGATTACCAGCACCAGGTTGGTGAAGAGCATACTGATTTGAATCAGCATCCGAATTCTCCGGGTTATCGGTTAATTTTGAACAACGTGCTTTTCCCCGCAGCAAAGAAGAAAAAACAGAAAACCTGAAAATAAAAAAATTGTTATAAAACTGTGAATCATTCAGCACCCTTTTTGTTTCTGATTTTATTGTGTCTTAATTGTAATTCATCCAAAACGTCTGGAAATCAACATCCACCCCAAAACTTAACTGAGAAAACTGACGTGCAATACGATACCCTAAAAAACGAAACTGGTGCTTATATTCTTTACATCCAACGAATAAATAATACCTCACTTGAAAGGATTAATTTTTTTGTGATCGATGTTAAAACTAACCGTAAACTGGTTGAGAAAAATATTCGACCCGGCTATGTAAAGTGGATTGAACTCGATGTTATTGAATATCTTGATGTACCTGGAATGGTGGCTGAGGATGAGGACTTATCAGCCTACACTAAGAAATTAAACATAAACGAAATAAAACCCTAAGCATGAAACATAGTTACCCATTTTCACTCGCAGTTGTCTTTTGCATCAGCATACTTTTTGTTATCCAGCTTGACACAAATCCCGATCAAGTCGCCCAGCAAAACGATTATGCTGAACAGCAGTTTGACGGGCCTGAAGAACTCGCCAAATTCCATCACGAAATTCGAACACCGGAAGGACTTGACCTGCCCGAGTATAAAGCCGGACAGCGGGTGAAGGAATATTATCGCATCCAAAACGATGCGGTTGCACGCAAACGCAATGGTCGTACACAATCAAATGGTGTGCTTGAATGGATTGAGCGCGGCCCTAATAATGTTCCGGGCAGAACACGCGGACTTATCGTTGATCCGGATGATCCAACAAAAGAAACCTGGTATGCCGGATCAGCCAGCGGAGGTGTGTGGAAAACAACTAATGCAGGATTAGACTGGACCTTAATAACGCCTGATTTGCCAAACCTGGCTACAACAGTATTGGCTATGGCACCCTCCAATACTAATGTAATTTATATGGGCACAGGTGAGGGTTTTGGAAACCTTGATGCTGTCCGGGGGGACGGTATGTTTAAGTCAACAAATAAGGGTCAAACCTGGACCTATTTATCAGCATCCGGTGCAATGGGTTCCGTCAATCGAATAATAATAGATCCGACCAATGAAAATATTGTAGTCGTTGCGGCAAACAGTGGAATTTATCGATCTACCAATGGAGGGACTTCCTGGGTACAGGTTTCAGACAGAACATTTGTACAAGATTTGAAGGCAACTCCCGGAAATTTCACCATTCAATATGCTGCACAAAAATTTGTTGGCGTTTTGAAATCTACCGATGCAGGCGTAACGTGGAATATATCAAGTACCGGACTTTCGCCTACAGCAACGGGTTCACTCGGGAGTGGCCGGGTTGAAATTGACGTTTCTCCAGTAAATCCAAACCGCTTGTTTGCTTCTGCGCAAAGCAACGTTCTGGGAACAGGTTCAGCACTTTATATTTCGGATAATGCCGGGGAACTTTGGGTACCCGTAAATACGGCATTTAACAACGCTCCCATTGATTTTTTAGGCGGACAAGGATGGTACGACAACACCATCGCTTGCGACCCTTTTTTCCCAAATGTCGTGTACTTTGGTGGCGTAAATCTTTTCAAAGCAGAACTTGCCGGTACATCCAACACACTTGCATACGGAGTAGAGGATAATACCGATTTTCTATCGTTAGTTAATTTTTCAGCAACTCAGTTTGGTGGGAGATTAGAAGTGGGCAGCGGAGCAAATAAAAGTATTGAAGTTCGCTTCGGTCCCGGAAAATCTCAAAAAGCCCATCGCTTCACGGTACCGGTAACCGGAGGCACCAATGGTGATGGTGGCGCTGGTATACCTGATAATCAATACACCTATCAGGATTATGTTGAAGTTCCTTTCCAAGTATGGGAAGTAGACAACTCCGGTAACGATGTAAGGCAACTTATGGTATCCTTTCGCGATCAGCAACGAGATGGCCAATTCAATCTTAATGTTCGCGATGATGTTAACGATCCTCAACTTCTTACAGCACGTGAATATCTCTATATTCATTACCTTACATATCAAGATTCCCCAGCCACTGAATTATCCGTTACCGGTGGGCAGGTTATTGAAAGGATGTATTTTTTCTGGCCTACACTTCTGAGTGGAACCTGGAATCCAAGTACTTTGCCTGAAGTCGAATTCAAGATTCTGGTAATAAATACTCGCAACGCCAACCTTACCGTCTGCTCAGACGCATACGGACAGCTTAATAGTGTTAATCGTTTCATTAACTATGGAGTTGATTTCCATCCAGACCAGCATAACCTGATCATGATTCCCGTGACAGCAAACACGTTCAGGATTTTAGCTGCCAATGACGGAGGGATTTTCATTTCCAATACCTCAACAACACCCGGTATCAATACTGGTGATTGGACCATGCGCGGCAATACGTATAGAACCAGTCAATTTTATGGAGCCGATAAACGGCCTGGTTTTAATGAATACATTGGCGGCATGCAGGACAATGGCACATGGAAATCTCCTGCTGGTGGCTCAGCTTCGGCCAACACAAATTATTTTTTTAATATCGGTGGAGATGGGTTTGAGGTACTTTGGAATAACCTGGACGATAAAAAATTAATTGGAGGATCCCAGGGGAATAATTTCAGAAGATCAATCAATGGTGGCTCCTCATGGACAAACGCTACCAATGGTCTTTCAGGCAATCATCCCTTTATTTCCAAACTAGCCAATTCAAGGGCCAATCCGGATAGAATTTACACGCTTTCCTCGGCTGGTGTCTTTCGTTCTGAAAACTTTGGTGAATCCTGGACGTTAACCCCCATAACGGAGAAGTGGGGATCTTCAACCTCGCTTATGGATGTAGAGGTTTCACAAGCAAATGCGAATATTGTATGGGCTGGCAGTGGTATGGTCAATACCGGCACCTTACGGAATTTACATGTCTCCATGGATGGTGGTGCTAGTTTCACCCCAACTAATAATTTTACTGCGGTAACCATGGGAGGCATAACTAAACTCGCCTCTCATCCAACAGAAGAAAATACAGCGTTTGCGCTCTTTTCATTTTCGGGCAGACCTAAGGTACTTCGAACGACTGATTTAGGACAAACCTGGGAAGATATTTCAGGGCTTGAAAACGGAGCACCAAGCACGAACGGTTTTCCAAATGTTGCCGTGTATTGCCTCTATGTCCGTCCGGATAACCCGGATATAATTTGGGTTGGTACAGAAATCGGTATTGTTGAATCACAGGACAATGGTCAAACCTGGTCTTTTATTACCGACTTTCCCAGTGTTTCGGTGTGGGATATGAAAGGACAGGATGATCAGGTGGTTATCGCAACACATGGGCGTGGCATTTGGACGGCCACTATCGAATCCCCCCAGGTTTCAGTGAATACTCCTGAAATAATAGCCTCCGGAACAACGCCAAAAGAAAAATTAATTATAAAAGTAAACATCGCTGAAACTTTTGATAAAGTGGAGTTCTATGATAATGGGCTATTGCTGGGTTCACTTACCAACGTTAATCCTTCACAAATAGTAGTTGAAATCGGAAATCTAACGCCAGGGTTGAAGAATATTAAAACGATCTCGTATAAAGGTAATGCTCCGTATCATTCAAAAACGTATCCGATTGAATTGCTGGATATACTTTCGGTTGAGGACACGTATGGATCATATTTTTCTTCTACCAACGACTTAAGCACCATTGGGTTTTTCATTCAACCCATTCCGGGCGCTTCTTCCGGTGAGCGGGGCGCCTTACGCACCAACTCACCATACTCTAATAGCTTCAATTATTCTGCCCTAATTAGACACCCCATAAGAGTAGCAGCAGAAAATGCAACTGTGGTCTATGAGGACATTGCTATTGTGGAACCTGGTGCCGATGGTTCTACGGTTGGATCTTCTGAATTTAAAGATTATGTTATTGTAGAAGCAACTAAAAACGGATTGGATTGGCTGCCGCTTAGCAGTGGTTATGATGCTCGTCTAAATAGCCAATGGCTGACTGCATTTAATGCGGGAAGCCCCGGATCGAAATCCATGTTTGTAAACCATGAAATTAACATGCTCAACACCTTTCAGGCAGGTGATACGCTGCTCATTCGTTACCGAATGGTTACCAACGCTACTGTGAATGGCTGGGGCTGGGCACTAAACTATGTTGTAATTCAGCAGGCCCCAACAGGATTGGAAAGTTCACTTTCTGAACAGCATGCACTCGCTATCTACCCGAACCCTGCCAACGATAAGGTGACTATAGATTTTACACTTAACCGACCCTCTGAAATTTCCCTGGAGATAGTCGACATCACAGGCCGATCTGTAATGTCTAAACGACTTGGGGCTAAAGATTCCGGGAAACATAGTGTAAATCTAAACATTACAGAACTGGACCAGAGTAGTTATGTCTTGCTGGTAAAAACTCGGGAAGGGGATAAACAAGGCAGACTAGTTATTAACCGCTAAATGAATTTGTACGTGGGGCAGGATCAATGCATCCTGTCCCCTCTTACTTTTAGATTTGCCATTATTTCTGCCTCTTCTTCCAACAACTCGCGCCAACGTTTTTCTACCACATCCGCGGGCATATATTCTTTAGCCAGTTGTAAAAAGTTTTTATAGTGACTGGCTTCCGCAACCATTAATTCATAATAAAATTCCGCCAACTTCTTATCATCAATATTCTTCCACAACATTTTAAATCGCTCGGCACTGCGCGCTTCAATAAGCGCATTTACCAACAGTCTCTCTACCAACTGCTGCTCCCGACTTCCACCCTTTTTAATAACTTTATGCAACGCCTCAACATATTCATCCTTTCGTTGCCTGCCAAGTTTAAATCCACGATTTTTTAATTCCTCCAGCACTCGTTCAAAATGCCCCCATTCTTCCGCCACCACCGGAGTTAACATCTCTACCAGTTTTTCTTTTTCCGGATAGAGTATAATCAGGGAGATGCAGGAGGAGGCTGCCTTCTGCTCACAGTAGGCATGATCCACCAGGATATCTTCTATGCGCTTTTCCGCAATATTGACCCATCGCGGATCGGTAGGCAACTTCAGCCCCAGGGTAAACTTAGCTTTCATATTAAAAACATGAATAAACCCGCCCAACCATTAATCATAGAATGACCAGTCAAACCCAAAATTAAACACATTCACCACACCGGGATAAAAGGGGGTTGGTATATCACCATAGCTGTTAAAAACTTTAAAGATATTGCTGTACTTTAAAAAAATTCTACCCCTGATAATTTTGGCATTCAGAAAAACATCTGCCAATGGAAATGAAGGGCTTTTAAAATCTTGTTGCGTATGAAATTGCTGTACAACCGGATCATACCCATAAGCATAATAAGCCGACTTCCAATGCAGGTCAATCCCAACCTGAAAATCAAAATTACCGCTGAACCAAATATTGGCATACGCTAATTGCGCATTCACAAAGAGCTCCGGTAGTTGAATGGCGTTATCGGCATTTTCAAGAATTTTCGAATAAATCACCTGACCACTTAATGTCGTGTTCCTGACCGGGGTAATGCGCAAAGAAACTTCC
>CAZQXC010000107.1:0-1403 GCA_964597075.1 uncultured Roseivirgaceae bacterium
GGCAGAAAGCTTTCTAGCCTCACTAAATGGAGTGAATTCAAATTTCAAATCAAGACCTGCTGATAAAAAATTGAGATTACCACCCTCCATAGAAACAACATAGACTTCATACCCACCATCTTCCTGAAATACATTATTACCGATAGCATCCCCATTATTAAATGAATCCGAAAGCGGTTGGCTAAAATTCAATTTTGTGTATCCAATTGAAGCCCCTATTGAAGTAATTCGGTTCAATCTTTTTAAGAACCCCGCTTCCAGGTTTAATCCGCCACTATAGTCAGAGGTATTGTTGAATCTAAATGAGGGACCAGCCAGTAAATAGATACTTTTTCCGTTTACAATACGTTCTTTTTTAGTTAGTGTGCCTTCCTCCTGAGCCCATGAGGTCTGCAAGCACATCGCAATGAATACGGTTGAAAGAATAATGGAATTTTTCATAATGGATGCGGAAATGAAGGAAAGATAATACTAAGATAAATAGAATGCCAACCACACTCAAATAAGTCTGATGGGTCGCAAAACCTCGCCTATCAAGTATATTCCAGACCTTCTATATGAAAACCGAACGGAGACATCAAGAGAAGAACAAGCATATCATAGAGAAACTGAGTCCATAAGTAATTGCCTACAGTGACCGGATGGATAATCTGGATTTCGTTAGTCATGAAATAATATATCATTTGAATATGGTGTAAATTCCTCAACGTCCTCTAACATGTGACCTTGAGGGGGAGTAATCCTCTAAGGCATGATATTGTTGGACTACGGATTGAAATGTAATTAAAAAAGTCCGCCTAAACCCAAGGCGGACTTTTAATCACCTTCTTTCCTATCCTTACTTCTTCACCTCGTACCGAATTGTACGGCCATTTTTATTGGTAAGCGCTACGATGTTATCGCAAGTACCATCACCATAGTCAATGGTAAGTTCACGTAAACCTTTGGTAACTAATTTTACACCACTTACCGGAATAATTACACCTTCGGCTGCGCACACGCGGGTATACACCAGTGGCTCTAGAATTTCAATGGAATACCCGCGACCGTTTCTGAATGTACCTTGTGCAGTGCCATAAATGATCAAGCGATCCAACACTTTACTTTCATTGCGTTGGTGCTCGCGTCTGCGGTTTACTTCACGAGTGGCTACGCGACCGTCAGGCCAGGTTATGCTACCACCGGCTAAGACTACATCCAAAACTGAAAGTGATTCCGTATAGCTTACAACCGTTATGGTGCGAGTGCCTTCAATTTTTACTTCGTTGATTGAATAACCGTCAAATGAGATTGACCAGGACGAACCACCAAGATTCCAGGCGCCAGCATGTGTCACTACAATAGCTCCTCTGCGTACATTTCCATGAGGGCCAGTGCAACCATCGCCAAAATCAATTCTTAAC
>CAZQXC010000107.1:1413-2759 GCA_964597075.1 uncultured Roseivirgaceae bacterium
GTTATTGTGGCACAAGTTAATCTTTCGTCCATTTCCATTTTACCGGCAGGTGAACCTTCGCTTCCGGCAAATGCTTTGTCTACTAAGTCGTCTACATCGTCAAAATAAGAATCTTCAATAGCTTCCAGCGAGGCATCTTCCTTGTCCTCGTGTGAGAAAGCCGGAGTTTCTTCCTGGTTACAGGCTGCCAGTGTAAACACAAATGCAGCAAGGAATACATAGAACAGCTTCCTTTTATTCGTATGTACTGTTTTTGTTTTCATAGTTGTATTGCTTTTTGTTATAATGCTTAGAGAGCAACACCACATAAAAGTTTAATGGATTATTAAATATTCTTTTAATAATCCATGCACTATTACGAAGCAATCTGTTTAGACTGATTTAGAGTAGCCAGGGTTTAATCGGTTCGATATAAAGTTAACTCTAATCTAAATATTGAGGAAAGATACCCATTAGGCAATTAAAAAGTTAGTTATTTGCAAAGCTACAAGAGTGATTATGAACTTGACTTATCAATTGTCAGGTTCACATGTTCGGAGACTTGCCTATTGAATTCAAAAATTTAAACGCATCCTCGGTAAGCTAGTATCACCTAACTCAACTTCGCCACCATACTTATGTACCGCTCTGGCACTTCACCTTTGGTAGCCGTTTGATAATCGTTGTAGCTGCACGGGGCAATGCTGTTGCGCGCGTAACGCTCAATACCACCCGGGTAGGGTACTTCCATCCACCAGCGCTCGCTTAATTTGCTTTTATAAAAGGTAATGGTTTCGTTTTCCACCGGCATGGCCACCACATATTTTAGAAAGTCGTTGCTGCGAAAGTTCTGTTCTTTTTTGCGATGGTAATATCCTTCCACAAAGTACCACACCATGGTGGCAATTACACACGCTGTTTTTTTATGCGCATCGTCCAGCTCCGGAGTGTATTCATAAAATCCAACGGAACTTAGTTTTTCATTTTGTCCCGCATACCAGCAGATCTGGCAGGCTTCTTCTCCTGTTAGCCCGAAGGGTTGGGCGTTGGCATTGCCGGGGGCATCAGCCGATTTAATGGCGGTGATGTCGAACGAAAGCATATCGGCATTGCGAATAACCGGCTCCATCTCCTGCAGGTTGGTGCGCATTTGTCCGATGCGAAAAGCCTCAAAGTAAAGTTTCTCCAACACCGCGACAGATGTAGGATCGATCAGGTAGCTTTGATAGGCCAGGTGTGTATAGCTGAAAAGGTAATTGGGCTCGTGCAGTAAAATTTTGTGGATGTGCTGGCGCTGCGCAGGCATTTCACGTTTGTCATCCAGGTCAAGAAACGCATCAACATTTAATAAGCTGATGAGTTTTTCC
>CAZQXC010000107.1:2769-8891 GCA_964597075.1 uncultured Roseivirgaceae bacterium
ACGTGCGAGCCCCCAAGAATGATGGGGAGAACATTATTTTCCAACAGGATGCGGCACACCTCACTGATGCGCGTATAAGTTTCCTGAAGGTCATGACCAGTGTTCAGGTTCCCCAGGTCAACAATCCGGTATTTGCCATTACCTTTTTTTAAGGTGTAAAGCTTTTTCCTTATTTCATCGGCTGCCCGGGCAGTGCCGGTGTTATCTCCCGCTCCTCGATTTTCATTTACGCCCAGCAAAGCGATGTGGGCATCTTTATAATCGGGCATTTTATCGCCAAAAATCCGAATGCTTTTGTAAAAGGAGGAGGAAGAGGTTATGCTTGAGTAGATGGATTCATCAAGGGGCGAAAAAAATATAGTTAAATCCATAGGTTAATTCTTAAATCGAAGTTTGATTTGTTCAATTTTGTATCCTAAGCGTTGGCATATCCTGTTGTACTATTTTCCAAATACGATCAGGCTTAACACCAAAATAGTGATGGATAACTACATCTCGGAGTCTTGCTATTTTTCTCCAGGGTACGTCTGGGAAAATTAATCTGACTTCATGAGGTATATTTTTTACAGCTTCGCCAATTATTTCAATTCTCCTGATTATAGCATCCTGTTTTTCGGTATTGATTTTAAAATCATCTTCAGTTAGGTCTTCAGCTTACTCAAGAATTTTTACAATAGAATCAAGTATATCATCAATAAAATGCCTTATCTCTCTTTTCTCACCCATAAATCAACACTTCGCTTTCAAGGATGGATTTTCGAAGTGCAGGCTTAATGGCATCGTACTCCACTAAGTCTACTTTTCGTTGAAGGGCATCTTCTAATTCGAGTTTAATACCTACAAAATCCAATAAACTTATGGAGTCGTCCAACTCAACTAGTATGTCTATGTCACTCTTAGAATGATTGGTTTTCTTAGCGTGCGAACCAAATAATGAAGCTCGCTTAACCTGATTGCGGCTAAGTACAGGTTCAATAATGTGCTTGATTTCCTCAACTGTCATCATGCTAAGTTAATCAAAAAGCCCTTGAATGTTCCAAGGGTTTTTGTTGGGTAAATTAGAATGTTGGATTACCCGCCAAAGTCGTCAAAGCGAATGTTTTCATTGGGAATGCCCATGTCATCCAGCATTTTTAATACGGCCGCGTTCATCAACGGAGGTCCGCACAGGTAGTATTCTACATCCTCTGGTGACGGATGTTCTTTTAAATAATTGTCGTATAGCGATTGATGAATAAAACCCGTGTACCCGTCTGCCTCTTTATCATCTAAGCTTTTCTTTACTTTCCAATTATCATCCGGCAATGGTTCTGAAAGTGCAATGTTGAACTGGAAATTCGCGAACTGCTCTTCAATTTTTCGGAAGTGTTCAACATAGAATAGTTCTTTCTTGGAACGGCCACCATACCAATACGAAACTTTACGGTTGGTTTTCTCGGTATGAAATAAGTGGAAAACCTGAGCACGTAAGGGCGCCATGCCCGCGCCACCGCCAATGTAAATCATTTCTCGTTGGGTAGGGTTTATATGAAATTCACCATACGGTCCTGAGATGGTTACTTTATCGCCCGGCTTGCGGGAGAATACATACGATGAACAAATACCCGGATTAACATCCATCCATTTATTATTCGCACGATCCCAAGGAGGGGTAGCGATACGAATATTCAACATCACAATGTTTCCTTCGGCAGGGTGGTTAGCCATTGAGTATGCCCGGAAGATGGGCTCATCGTTTTTCATTTTAAGATCCCACAACTTGAATTTATCCCAATCGCTTTGGAATACATCGGGCTTATGACCTAATTCAGGATGAGGTGCAATATCCATGGTTTTGAAATCCACATGAACAGGAGGTACATCAATCTGAATGTATCCGCCCGCTTCGAAATTCAGCGTTTCGCCTGCAGGTAACTTCACTACAAATTCTTTGATAAATGTGGAAACGTTGTAGTTGGAGACCACTTCGCATTCCCACTTCTTAATACCAAAAATTTCTTCAGGGATGCGAATGCGCATATCCTGTTTTACTTTCACCTGACAGCTAAGACGAACATGGTCAGCCTTTTCTTTGCGGCTTAAGTGGCCCAGTTCCGTGGGCAATACATCGCCACCACCATCTTCTACCACGCATTTACACATGGCACAGGTTCCACCACCGCCACACGCGGAGGGGATAAATATTTTCTGGTTGGCCAGGGTTGTAAGTAGGGAGGAGCCAGCCGATACCGTTACGGGGTTTGCCTCATCACCGTTAATAACCAGCTTAACCGGGCCCGACTGCACCAATTTTGTCTGTGCAAACAGCAGCAGGGCTACCAGCAAAAGGATAATGAATGTAAAAGCTAAGATTGAAGTTGCAATGACCATTGAAAATCAGGTTTTATGGGTCACAAATATATTGTACCCTGGCGTTAAACTGTATATAAAAACACAGTTTTTTAGCCATTGTTCTGGTCAGCGTAAAGTCTCTTTTCGCTTTAGGCGGCTGAATATTGAACAATTTCATTTGTGGCTTGCTGACTTACAAGTTGAGCCTCGGGTGAGAGAATAATGCCAACATTTTCCCACTGCGACCACTCCGCTAGCTTTTCAAGGCTTGCCCTTCCAAGCATGTAATGCTGGCCGTTTGCCGCATAACCCGATTGAAATTCCTCAAAGTCTTGTATAGAAATTTTTGTGCCGTGTGCAAATCGCACAAAAGCCTCGATAGAAGCCTGCGTGGAGTATTGGATGTCCTCTGCCTGACGCAACTTTTTATACTCATACCGGTAGTCGTACGTTAAAGCCGAAATGTCAGAGAGAACTGCTGATCCGGTAGGATAGCTGCCGGCACCTTTGCCGATGAAAAGTTGCTTTTCAGAAAATGCTCCTTGCACCGTCACAGCATTAAACTCATTGCGAACCGATCTTAGCGGATGATGGGCATCAATAAATTGGGGTGCCACCAGTCCAAATACCTGGTTTTCTGACTTTACCGCACGGGCAATCAACTTAATTCCATATCCTTTTTCTCGCGCAAATTTTAAATCCAGATCGCTAATGCAATCAATACCAATATTCAGGATGTTTTCAGGCTTAACAAAAACACCAAAGGCATGCGTGATAGCAATGGCTAGTTTGAATTTGGGATCGAATCCTTTTACATCCAGGCTTGGATCACTTTCGGCAAAACCAAGTTCCTGTGCCTGTCGTAAAGCATCGGCATAATTCTTCCGCTCTTCAAAAACTTTGGTGAGAATGTAGTTGGTTGATCCGTTGAAGATGCCCTCTATACCGGAGATCAGATCATTGTCGTAATATTCTTCCAGGTTGCGCAAGATAGGAATGCTTCCACATACCGCACCTTCATACAAAACGGACCGGTCGTGTTGTTGTTGGAGCTGAAAAATTTCTTCGAGGTTTTCAGCCAGCATTTTTTTATTGGCGGTAACCACATGCTTACCATTTTGTAAGGCTTGCTTTACAATGTCAAAAGCGGCCTCAGCATCGTCAATCAACTCCACCACCACATCAATTGATTGATCGTGTAAGATGTCTTCCTTCAACATGGTAAAGTATTCCGGAGGGAGTGAACGTTGTTTGGCTCCATTCTTAATACATATTTTTTTTATGCTTGCTTTGAGTCCATGGGTTTCATGCAACACATGGTATAATCCCTGTCCTACACATCCGAAAC
Organism: uncultured Roseivirgaceae bacterium; assembly: GCA_964597075.1. Classification (GTDB taxonomy): domain Bacteria; phylum Bacteroidota; class Bacteroidia; order Cytophagales; family Cyclobacteriaceae; genus UBA2336. Next base: position 6,449 of record CAZQXC010000107.1, read on the forward strand.
CGAACAGGCCTAACGTTAAATTCTTTCTCATGTTGAAATAGTGCTTAGTGATTTTTTTAAAAATTGACGTATACCATTTTTTAGCTGATCGGATTCAATCAGGAATCCATCGTGTCCATGCGTTGATGAAATGATTACTAACTCAGCCGAGGATATGTGACGTTGTAAGAACTCTTGTTCCGATACCGGAAACAAAAGATCAGAGTCGATACCGATCACAAGTGTTTTTGATTCGATTTGTTTCAGGGTTTTTTCAACAGAACTTTTCCCCCGGCCTATGTTATGGCTATCCATCATTTTTGAAAGTGTCCAGTAGGAAAAGGCATTGAAACGCCTGGAAAGTTTTTCGCCCTGGTATTGTTGATAAGAAGCCGCACGAAAATCATCCAGCAATTCACTGGTTTTTTCCTGCTGAGTTTGGGTAAAGGATGAATACTGCCTGTACGAAAGCATGGCGATTGCCCGGGCTGCCTTTAAACCCTCCAATCCTGCGCGCTCATCGTTGGCACTCCACGACACATCCGCTTCTATGGCCATGCGTTGGGCTTCATTAAAAGCAATGCCCCATGGAGAGTGAACAGCATTGCAGGCTATGAGTATGGCATGTTGAAAAATAGTTGGCTGGTAAATAATCCATTCCAGTGCATGCTGCCCTCCCAATGATCCACCAATGATGGTGTTGATGGCGGTTAGTTGCAGGTGCTCGCGCAGCAAATCAAAGGCTTTTACAACATCGCGGTTGGTAAGCAACGGAAAGGAATGAAACCACGGTTTTCCGATTTTGGGATTAACCGATAGGGGGCCGGTGGATCCATAGCAACCGCCCAACGTATTCACGCAGATAATCAGGTTGTGTTCCGGATCAAAAGTACTGCCTTCTTCAAACAAGTCTTTCCACCATTGTGTAACATCAGCGTTTCCGGTTAAGGCATGACAAACCCAAACTATATTGGAGCGATTGAAATTTATTTTTCCAAGCGTAGTATACCGCAACTGGAAGCCGGGAAGTTTTTCTCCCGACTCCAGTTCAAACGGATGAGTGTAATGATAGGTATGGTTTTGTATCTCCATGCGCTAATTCAGTTGAATTTAGTTTTCAACAAGTTCCTGCTTAAACACTTGTTCAAAGGCCTGTTGAAGATCGGCCTTGATATCATCAATGTGTTCGAGCCCGACAGAAATTCGCAACAGCGTTGGCAGCACTCCGCTTGAAAGTTGTTCTTCTTCGGAGAGTTGCTGATGCGTGGTTGCTGATGGCTGAATGATGAGTGTTTTTGCATCGCCAACATTTGCCAGGTGGCTTACCAATTTCAAACTGTCCACAAATTTTGTCGCGTTGTCTTTGGTTCCTTTAATGGTGAAAGACAGCACCGCACCAAATCCATTGCTCAGGTATTTTTTAGCGAGGTTATGATAGGTACTGCTCTTTAATCCCGGATAGTTTACGCTCTCCACTTTTGTATGTTGTTCCAGCCATTCAGCAAGATTGAGCGAATTATCTGCCGCTCGTTGTACACGCAGCGACAGGGTTTCAAGCCCTTGTAGGAAGAGGAAGGAGTTAAACGGACTCAGTGCCGGACCGAAATCGCGAAGACCTTCCACGCGTGCACGAATGATGAAGGCAATGTTGGGTAAGCCAAGCGGATTTCCTTCACCAAATACTTCCCAGAATTTCAATCCATGGTAGCCTTCGGAGGGTTCAACAAATTGAGGGAATTTGCCATTGCCCCAATTGTAATTTCCGCCATCCACAATCACTCCTCCAATGGAAGTGCCATGTCCGCCAATCCATTTTGTAGCAGATGCTACCACCACGTTGGCACCGTGTTCCAGGGGCCGGAATAAATAGCCGGCTGCACCAAAGGTATTATCCACGATCAGCGGCAGATCATACTTTTTAGCCAGGGCAGCGAGGGCTTCAAAATCGGGAATGTTAAAACCGGGATTACCAATAGACTCCAGGTAAATGGCTTTCGTGTTTTTGTCGATATGTTTTTCAAAGGCTTCTGGTTTATCGCCTTCCGCAAATCGTGCATCAATACCAAGGCGCTTAAAGGAAACTTTAAACTGGTTGTAGGTACCTCCGTACAAAAACGAAGTGGTGATAAAGTTATCTCCGGCCTGTAGAATGTTGTTGAGTGCAATAAACTGTGCAGCTTGTCCGGAACCAACGGCTAATGCTGCTACGCCACCCTCCAATGCTGCAATTCTTTTTTCCAGTACATCGGTAGTGGGATTCATGATGCGTGTGTAGATGTTACCAAATTCTTTCAGTGCAAAGAGATTAGCTCCGTGTTCAGAATTTTTGAACGCATATGAAGTAGTTTGATAAATAGGCACAGCACGCGAGCCGGTAGTAGGATCAACCTCCTGCCCGGCATGAAGTTGAAGGGTTTCAAAACGATAGTTTGACATAGTGATAGTTGTTTAAAAGTTGATAATT
>CAZQXC010000108.1:0-8887 GCA_964597075.1 uncultured Roseivirgaceae bacterium
AAGGAATTGAAGAGTTAGCTGAATGCGTTCACCCGCATCCGTCTATAACCGAAGGCATACAAGAGTGTGTACGCATGTTGTTGGGTAAATCATTATTTAAGCCCGGTGTTTTAGTGGGTAAGCTATCGTGCCGTACCAGCACAATGGGTGTTTACGGGGATATAAAGTTTTAACTTTTAAGTGGTATGCAAGTTTTAAAATCATGGATGAGTTGTTTGTTGGTGTGTATATTGCTGTTGGGTAGCTACATTTCATGCGCGCAGGAAAAGAAGCCGTTTGGAAAAATCAGAGGAAAAAAGGTTACCTATGAAGAAGTTGATTTAGAGGAAATGATTAAACGTTACTTCGGGAAAAGTCCCACTTCTTTAAATTCGATCGAAGGAATCTATTCTGTATCGGCTGTCATAACAAAAACCAGCCGACCTTTTTTATCAAATCATGACCGTACGAAGATAATTGACCGAAAGGATAATTATGCACGCGTTGCCATTTTGAAAGATTGGCCTGATTCAAAACGCGATTTTATTGAAGTCTCCATGAGTTATCATGTATCGAATAAATACCCAGTTGTTGGTGAATTTACATACCTGGCAGAAGACAGAGGATATATATACAAGCACATTGAACCTGATGGTTCGAAATTTACCTTTACGATGCTTCACGATTTGTCTGACCTTATGGAAGGACGTTACACATTCATTGAAAAGCGTAAGACAATAAGTTATAAACTTTCTTACTTAAAAATTTACCCTAAATCACACGATGACAGTGTGAAAAACTAAATAATAAATTGGGTTATATCTCCTAGCTTTTTGCGCTCCAATTTAGGAACATAGGTTTCTTCAGCCGGATAACCAACCGGAATTAGTAAAAAAGGCCGTTCATTTTCCGGCCGGTTTAAAATTTTCGTTAAAAAATTCATAGGGCTGGGTGTGTGCGTAAGCGCCACCAGGCCTGCATGATGGATGGCTGCCAGTAAAAATCCACAGGCTAATCCAACTGATTCGTTGACATAGTAGTTATTGGCTTTTGAACCATCCGGTTTTAGATCATACGCCTTTTTAAATACAATAATTAAGTAGGGCGCGATTTCCAGGAAAGGTTTGTGCCAATCCGTTTGTAACGGTTTGATATCTTCCAGCCATTCATTGCTCATCCGATTGGTATAGCTTTCATACTCTTCTTTTTCCGCTTCTACGCGGATTTGCTTTTTTATCGCTCGATCTGATACGACACAAAACGTCCATGGCTGTTTGTGAGCACCGGATGGCGCTGTATTGGCGGTTAGAATAATATTTTCAACTACTTCTTTTGGAATAGGTTCTGCTGAAAAATCCCTGACGGTTCTGCGGCTATCCATGAATTGATAAAAATCCTTGCTTCGCTGAAGCATGTCCTTTTCGGAATATTCTTCAGGGCGATACCTGACAAAGGTATAGCCGTCAATAACTTTTGTATCTGTTGTGTTCATTCAGGCAAGTTAAAACTCCTGCAGGATAGTTAATAATGAATTAGCAGGCTGTAAGCCAGGCGACATTGGAAGGAACTACCGATGTCTTTCTTTTAATATTTGTTCTACCTCCTGAAGGGTAACGTCTTTTACTGTAAGCAATACCAGAAAATGATACAGTAAATCGGCCGCTTCGTTCAGGAATTTACTTTTGTCCAGATCCTTAGCTTCAATAACCAGCTCAACGGCTTCTTCACCTACTTTTTGCGCAACCTTGTTTATTCCGGATTCAAACAGCGAGGTGGTGTATGAGCCACTTTTAGGATTTGCTTTTCTGTCCTGAATAATTTTCTCGAGAGATTGTAATGTCCACGAATCATTTCTTTCATTAAAACAGGTATCTGAACCTGTATGGCACACGGGGCCAGTGGGTTTAGCTTTAATTAAGAGTGTGTCATTGTCACAATCCGCCTTTAAGTCGATTAGCTCCAGGTAGTTTCCGGAGGTTTCTCCCTTTGTCCAGAGTTGTTGTTTTGAGCGGCTAAAAAATGTAACATGTTTTTCAGACAAGGTTTTTTGATAGGCGTCCCGGTTCATGTAGCCTAACATCAGTACCTTTTCAGTTTCATTGTCCTGAATGATGCAGGGTATCAGTCCATTTCCTTTTTCAAAGTTAAGTTCAGTCATAAGCGTACCGGTATGTTGTGGTTATTTAAAAAAGATTTCAGATCAGGAATTTTTATTTCTCCAAAGTGGAAGACACTGGCTGCGAGGGCCGCATCAGCTTTACCGAGGGTAAATGCATCAGCAAAGTGCCCCATAGTGCCCGCACCCCCCGATGCAATGATTGGAATGGTAAGTAATTCATGAAGTTTTTCTAACGGATCAATAGCAAATCCGTTTTTGGTTCCATCATGATTCATACTGGTAAATAAAATTTCACCTGCCCCGCGATCCTGCCCCTCTTTTGCCCAGGAGAAAAGTTTTTTGTTGGAAGGATTTTTTCCGCCATGAGTATGTACGATCCAGGCATTACCAACTTTTCTGGCATCAATGGCTAGCACAATACACTGCGATCCGAAAGCGTTTGTGAGCTCATCGAGCAGGTTAGGATTTTTAACCGCTGAAGAATTAACACTGACTTTGTCTGCGCCAGCCTCCAGTAAGGGGGAAACATCTTTAACAGAACATATGCCACCTCCTACAGTAAAGGGTATATTAATGTGCCGGGCAATTTCCCTAACTAAGTGTGCGAAGGTTTTTCGTTCTTCCTGCGTTGCCGAAATATCAAGAAATACCAATTCATCAGCGCCTTGTTCAGCATAGGCGGCTGCTAACGCTACCGGGTCACCAGCATCGCGTAAGTCAATAAAGTTTACGCCCTTTACGGTACGACCATCTTTTATATCTAAGCAAGGGATGATTCGTTTGGTTAGCATCGTTGTTCGTTGGTGGTTGTTAGTTGTTAGTTCTTGGTTGTTAGTTGTTGGTTCTTAGTTGTTCGTTGTTGGGGTATATTCATCATTTATTTTGCATAATTCAGGTAAGGATATTTTTCCTTCATAAATAGCTTTACCTACAATGGTTCCAAATACACCGATAGATTTTAATGCACTAAGATCAGCAACTGAACTCACACCACCGCTGGCAATTAATTTTAATGTTGGATATTGAGCAAGTAGTTTTTCATAGAGGGTGATGTTTGGTCCTTGCAGCATGCCATCGGTGTTGATGTCGGTACAGGTAACATACTGGATACCCAGACGTTGGTAGTTTGAAACAAAGTCCGAGATAGAAAGGGCAGAGGTCTCCGTCCATCCTTGTACGGCAATCATTTCATTTCGCACATCAGCACTGAGTATTATTTTATTGGCTCCGAATTCGTCAATCCAGATGCTCACCTTTTCTGGTTCTTTAACTGCGATGCTTCCCAAGTTCACTTGCTTTACACCTATTTTAAATAATTGTCGTATTTCGGCTTTCGTTTTTATGCCACCACCAAAGTCGACTTGTAGGGTTGTGGCAGAACAAATGTCTTCTATTGTTTTCCAGTTGATCACTTTTCCCTGCTTGGCGCCATCGAGATCAACGAGGTGCAGGTTTTTTAATCCAGCATCTTCAAAAGCTTTAGCCATATCTACAGGCCTTTCGTGGTAGATTTTTTTCTGATTGTAATCACCTTGCGAAAGCCTTACACACTTCCCGTCAATAATATCGATAGCCGGTATAATCTTCATAGGTCAAGAAAACTTTTAAGAATATTTTCTCCTGCTTTTGCCGATTTCTCCGGATGAAATTGTACAGCGTAAAAGTTATCTTTCTTCATCGCTGCACTGAAGGGCAATGTATAATTACAAATGGCAGTTGTAAAAGCATTTACCGGCACATAATAACTGTGGACAAAATATACGCTACTGTTTTCGGCTGATCGATCTGGCCACGAATTGGTAAGTGTAAGTTGATTCCAACCCATGTGCGGAACTTTATTCTCTTTGGTGGGAATAAATTGCTTTACGGTTTCATCAAAAATACCAAGACACGTTGTGTTATTTTCCTCCGATGATCTGCACATTAATTGCATTCCTAAGCAAATGCCCAGTACAGGTTGTTTGAGATTTTTGATTACTTCATCCAGTTTCTTTTCCTTAAGGTAGTTCATGGTTGTACTGGCCTCACCTACACCAGGAAAAATAACTTTATCAGCGGACAGGATTTTTTCAATGTTATCCGTTACTTCAAAATCAACCGCTAATCGCTCCAGTGCATAAGACACGGATTGGATATTGCCTGCGTTATATTTTAGAAGTATTGTTTTCATGTACCGATTACGTGTTATGTGTGCGGGTTTTGGGTTACAGGTTTTGGGTTTACTCGTAACCCGTAACGCGCAACCCGTAACTCATAGTATTCCCTTTGTGCTGGGTAATTCACTTCCTTCTTTTTTCACCGCCATTTTAATTGCTTTTGCAAAGGCTTTAAATATAGCTTCAATCTTATGGTGTTCGTTTGTGCCTTCTGCTTTTATGTTCAGGTTGCATTTGGCTGTATCTGAAAATGATTTGAAAAAATGAAGAAACATTTCGGTGGGCATTTCTCCGATTTTTTCACGTTTAAATTCAGCATCCCATACCAGCCAAGGTCTTCCGCCAAAATCGATAGCAACTTGCGCCAGGCAGTCATCCATGGGAAGTAAAAAACCATAGCGCTCAATACCCCGCTTGTTGCCAAGTGCTTGAATAAATGATTCTCCCAATGCCAGGGCCGTATCTTCAATGGTGTGGTGTTCATCGATATGCAAGTCACCTTTCACTTTTATGGACAGGTCAAGATTTCCATGTCGAGCAAGTTGATCCAACATGTGATCGAAAAAGTCCAAGCCAGTTTGAATGGTTGATTTACCCGAACCATACAGGTTAAGGTCTATACTGATATCTGTTTCTTTAGTCGTTCTTCTTACACTGGCCTTTCGTTCGGGTTTGTTTAAGAACCTGTAGATGTCTGCCCATGAAGTTGTAATCAGGTCACAGTAGCTCGCCAGATTTGTTTCCTTCATTTTCAGTTTCAGTGAGCCGTTGTTGATCAGGATTGCTTTGCAATTCAGATTTTTTGCCAGTTCCACATCCGTAAACCTGTCGCCAATAACATACGAATTTTTAAGGTCGTAGTTGGTAGATAAAAATTCCTGCAGCATGCCGATACCCGGCTTTCGGGTGGGTTTGTTTTCGTGTGGGAAAGATCGATCGATAAAGACTTTAGAGAAGGTAACGCCTTCATTTTCCAAGGTCTTTACCATTTTATTGTGCGCTGGCCAGAACGTATCCTCAGGAAATCTTTCTGTGCCCAGTCCGTCCTGATTGGTGACCATCACCAATTCAAAATCACTTTCACTGGCGATTTTACTTAGCCATGAAATCACGCCTGGGTAAAACTCCAACTTTTCCAGTCTGTCAATTTGTTCATCGGGGGGCTCTATTATTAAGGTGCCATCGCGATCGATAAATAATATTTTTTTCATAAAAACCTCACCCCCAACCCCTCTCCTGTCATGAGAGGGGCTTGAAGGGCTATTTAAATTTGTTAAGTGCCTCTACTAGTTTTTTATTCTCAATTTCCTTTCCCACCGTTATGCGCAGGCAATTGGCACACAAAGTAACGGAAGAACGATCACGTACAATTATACTTTGTGATGTAAGGTATTCATAGATGTTTTTAGCTTGTGTCATCTTTACCAGAATGAAGTTGGCATCGGAGGGGTAAATCTTCAGCACAACAGAAAGGTTATTTAATTCCTGGACAAGCTTGTTACGTTGTTCCAGGATTTCTTTTACCTGCTGATTCTTTGTCACAACAGATGTTAATTTTTCCAACACTACTTGTTGGGTGATGCTGTTAATGTTGTATGGATATTTGATTTTATTCAGCACATTAATAATTTCAGTTGGGGCGAACGCCATACCTAATCTCAAACCGGCCAGTCCCCAGGCCTTGGAGAGCGTTTGCAATATAATCAGATTGGGATAGGAGGATAGCGCAGGAAGAAATCCTGACGTGTTAGCAAAATCAATATAGGCTTCGTCTACCACTACTATTCCTTCAAAGCTTTTGAGTAGGTAGGTAATTTTGTTTTCGGAAAGCAGATTGCCCGATGGATTATTCGGAGAACACAGAAAAATAATTTTAACGGTATCGTCAAGTTTCTTCTTAATAGATTCCAAATCAAGATCAAAGCCTTCAGTCAGAGTTACTTTTTTGATTGGTACGTTGTTTATACCAGCACAAACAGCATACATGCCATACGTGGGTTCGGTTATCAAAATGGAATCCTTGCCGGGCTCACAAAACGCACGGATAATCAAATCGATAGCTTCATCGCTTCCATTACCTAAAAATATTTGTGATGCGCTAATACTTTTGAGTTCACCAATTCGCTCTTTTAGTTTTTTCTGAAGGGGATCAGGATACCGGTTATAGGCTGAGGAAAAGGGATTTTCATTGGCATCCAGGTAAACGTCTGCTGTTCCCTTAAACTCGTCCCGCGCGGTGGAGTAGGGTTTGAGGGTTTTAATATTTTCTCTTAGCAGTGATTGAAGATCCATGGTCGGGGTATGTGTTACGGGTTGCAGGTTATGGGGTTAGGAGTTGCTGAGTCTGATAGTGATTGCGTTTTTGTGTCCGATTAATTCTTCTGCTTCAGCCATCACTTCTACAACAGGACCAAGCTGCTTGATACCTTGTTCAGAAATTTTCTGAAACGTGACGTACTTCATAAAACTTTCCACCGATACACCGGCATACGCCCTGGCGTAAGCGTTGGTGGGCAAGGTGTGGTTTGTGCCGGATGCATAATCACCAGCTGCTTCAGGTGTGTAATTTCCTATAAATACGGAACCTGCATTGATAATTTTTTCGGATAACGAATCAGCATTTTTAGTATTGATGATAAGGTGCTCCGGGGCATACGTGTTCACAAAATCCAATGCATCTGTTTCAGAATCGAAAATTACAGAGCGACTGTTAAATAAGGCTTGTTCGGCTACAACTTTTCGTGGTAGGGCGATTAGTTGTTTGGTAATCTCATCTTCGATTTTTTCTAGTAAGGATTGATTCTGTAGTACCAGCATCACCTGGCTATCTGCCCCATGTTCTGCTTGCGATAGAAGATCAGCGGCAACAAATGAAGGAGTGGCGGTCTCATCGGCCCATACCAACACTTCGCTTGGTCCGGCAGGCATATCGATGGCCACACCATCCTGACTTACGAGTTGTTTAGCTTTGGTTACATACTGATTACCGGGACCGAAAATTTTATACACATTGGGTATACTTTCCGTTCCATAAGCGAGTGCGCCAATCCCTTGTGCGCCACCGGCTTTAAAAATTTTAGTTACTCCAGTTAGTTGTGCTGCAAATATAATGGCGGGGTGAATGTTTCCTTGCTTATCCGGTGGGGAACAAAGGATTACCTCTTTGCATCCGGCTAACTTAGCCGGTATAGCCAGCATCAATACGGTTGAAAATAGGGGAGCTGTACCTCCCGGAATATAAATGCCAACTTTTTCAATGGCTATTCCTTTTCGCCAACATTGAACGCCAGGCATGGTTTCAATAATTGCTGTCTCCCGGAGTTGGGCCTTATGAAATTTTTCAATGTTGGAAGCGGCCGTTTCAATAGCGCTTCTCAGTGCTGGATCAAGTGAATGTGCAGCGGTTTGAATTTCCTGTTCGGTTACCTGAAGGGCATTGATCTCCACCTGATCGTATTGTTTGGTGAATTCTTGTAAGGCAAAATCCCCACTCTTCTTAACGCGTGCCAATATATTTTTAACGGAACTCTCCAGAAACTCCAGTTGTAGTTGTGGCCGTTCACACAGTTGTGGCCAGGTGTTTCGGGGTGGGTTGTTGTATAGTTTCATTTTCGCTGGTTCGTTATTCATTGTTCGTTATTCGTATTCTAAATCTTCGATTAACCATCTTAAGTCCTACTACTTATGTCTACTTAATCATTTTTTCAATCGGTATCACCAATATTCCCTGAGCGCCCAGCGCTTTCAACTGGTCAATCTTTTCCCAGAAATCATTTTCATCCACTACGGAGTGAAGTGAGCTCCATCCTTCTTTACCCAGCGGTAGTATAGTCGGACTTTTCATACCGGGTATTACATTGGTTATGGCTTCAATCGATTCATTCGGACAATTCAATAATATATACTTGTTGTTGCGTGCCTGTTGCACAGCCTCAATCCGGAAAAGCAGCTTGTCGAGGATATCTTGTTTAGGTTTCTCCAACTGAATTCTCGAAACCAGCACGGCCTCCGATTTCATCACCAGTTCAACTTCCTTTAAACCATTGCTGAGTAAGGTGCTGCCCGTACTTACAATATCACAGATGGCGTCAGCCAACCCTATGCCGGGCGCAATTTCTACGGAACCACTGATCTCGTGAATACCTGCTTTAATATTATTTTTTTTGAGGTATTCGCTTACGATGTTCGGATAGGAGGTAGCAATGTTCTTTCCGGAAAACCAGTTGAGACCGGTGTATTGCTCGGATCTTGGAATGGCCAGCGCCAACCGACATTTGGAGAAATCCAGCCGTTTAATGATGTCACCTTTTTTCTGCTTTTCGCTGAAAACATTCTCACCAATGATGCCTGCATCGGCAACACCATCTTCAATGTATTGGGGAATATCATCATCCCGAAGGAAGAGCACTTCTATCGGAAAATTACCGGCCTGTGTTTTCAGTTGGTCTTTTCCGTTGCTGATGTTCAGGCCGCAATCCTTCAGGAGCTTTAATGATCCCTCTTGTAAGCGACCTGATTTTTGAATGGCGATTCGTAGTATGGTATTGTTCATAATGTTGTTTTCTGTTTTTTACACCTCACCCCCCGGCCCCTCTCCTGTAGGAGAGGGGTGTCCGAAGGACGGGGTGAGGCT
>CAZQXC010000109.1:0-8790 GCA_964597075.1 uncultured Roseivirgaceae bacterium
GCCAATACAGCCACCGTTGGTGCGCTATGCGAAGGTGAGTAACGGATACATCTAAAGTAAAGAAGCCTTATAAGGTATCAAAGGGCGAGGTTATTTTTTCCACAGAGTATTCCACAAGGCACGCTGCGGCAAATTAATATTCAACTGAATGGTCATCTAATTCCCTTTCGGGTCATGCCATATTCCTATACGCCTGCCTTATCTTCTTTTGCAAAGAACCCGATGCAGGTAATAATGGCATTCGCACATAATGCTTACAAATACCGATTTCCTTTAGCAGTTGCTTCACACCAACTGGATTGGCCTCTTCATACATGGGCCCGTTTATCTCCAGCAGGGAAAATTGGTGCAGTCTTGCCTTTTCGTAGTTATTGGCAAAAGCGAATTCCTTCATTTTCTTAAAGGGCATGGGCAGCGCATTGGCCAAAACAGAAATCACGCCTTTTCCTCCAATCGCGTAAAGCGGTACGGTAAGCAAATCATCGCCTGAAATAAGCAGGAAATCTTTCGGCATCGATTTGGCAATGCGCATGCATTGCTCCAGGTTACCCGAGGCTTCCTTTACACCAATAATGTTTTTGTGTCGTGCCAATCGAAGTGTTGTTTCGGCTGTAATATTAGAGGCGGTTCTTCCTGGAACGTTATATAAGATTATCGGAAGCGGTGAGGTATCTGCAATCATACTAAAGTGCTGATAAATTCCCTCCTGCGAAGGTTTATTATAATACGGGCTAACGGATAGAATGGCAGTAACACCTGATAAATCAGTTGATTTAATGGTATCCAAAACACCTTGGGTATTATTCCCACCGATACCATATACAACAGGCAGTTTCAACGTGTTGTTATGAAGTACGAACTTCAGTACTTCTTTTTTTTCTTCAGCGCTTACCGTGGCAGATTCACCGGTAGTGCCCATTACCACGTAATAATCTACACCTTTAGCCGTATGCGTCAGCAATTTCTTCAGACCTTTAAAGTCAATTGTATCATTGGCATTAAATGGGGTAACAAGAGCTACACCCGTACCGTATAGTTTTTTCATTACTTCAATTGATTTGAGTATTTGTACATGCCATCAATCAAACTTTTTGTATTGGATGGTGAGTCGATCATCAGCTCAAAATAGGGGCGTCCATTTTCCCAAAAGCGTCCAATTCTGCACCTGGCTTTACTGCGTGCCAATAAATAGAGCACCAACGGATTGGGTTCTGTATCGATGTAATACAGATAGTCGAAAGGTGTGTTATAAAATTTTATAGCAGCAGTAGAGGTGATGACGCCCCAAAAGGAAACCTCCTTTGGTGTGAAAAAGTCAAACATAAATTCGTAGTTGTCTTTCTTTGGGGGCAGATAGGCAATTACCTGAACTTTCTTGCCGTCTTTTTCCAACCGATGAATGAATTCTTTCACTTCATCATGCTTGCGTTTATCTTCCACACTGAAAACTATGCCTACTGATAGGACTTGTTTATAGGGTATACTGGCACGAAGTGTTTTGTTCTTCTTAAGCTGATTTTTGGTTCTGATTTTCAGAAAATTCATTGTCATTGTAACCGCTATAGTTTCCGGCCTGCAAGTAAGGTATTAAAGTCGTTTAGTGAAATAATTGGTACCCCTAGTTTTTCAGCTTTCTCCCGCTTGGCGGGTCCCATATTATCCCCGGCCAGTAAGTAGTCTAATTTTCCTGAAATGGAGGATAGCACGTTACCCCCGTTTTTTAAGATAATGTCCTTTAACTCATCCCGCTCATAGTTTTCGAACACTCCTGAAATTACAAATGACTTATTCTCCAGAACGGAGCTATCCAATACCACTTCCTTTATGTCTGCTTCAAAATTCAATCCGGCAGCCTTTAACCGGGTTATTTCATTAACGTTCTCCTGATTTTTGAAGAACTCTATCACACTTTGGGCTATTTTTTCACCGACTTCGGGTGCTGCCAATAATTCTTCATACGAGGCTATGGCCAGGTTGTCAATGGTCTTAAAATGCCTCGCTAGTTTTTCTGCTACGGTTTTTCCTACATAGCGTATGCCGATGGCAAAGAGTACACTTTCAAAATGCGCCTGTTTTGATAGCTGAATTCCATTAAACATATTCTGAGCAGACTTTTCCTTTACTTTGTCTAGTCGCAGTAAATCATCTTTTGTTAGGTAGTATAAATCAGCGGGACTCTTTACTAACCGGAGATCAAAAAGTTGCCGGATCGTTTGTTCACCCAGGGAGTCAATATCCATTGCTTTTCGCTGGATGAAATGTTCAATCCTTCCTTTTATTTGAGGTGGGCAACCGTTTACATTCGGGCAATAATGGGCAGCCTCTCCTTCATGCCGGGTCAGCGGTGTTTGGCATTCCGGGCAATGCGTAATGTACGCTACCGGCTTTTGATTTGCTTTTCGCTTTGACAGATCAACGCCAGTGACTTTTGGAATGATTTCTCCACCCTTTTCAACAAATACATAGTCGTCCATGCGTAAATCAAGCCTGGCAATTTCATTAGCATTGTGCAAGGAGGCACGTTTTACTGTTGTACCCGATAATTGAACGGGTTCAAGTTCAGCCACCGGTGTAATGGCCCCTGTTCTTCCTACCTGGTACGTGATGCCGTTTAATCGTGTACTGACGCTTTCAGTTTTATATTTATAAGCAATTGCCCAACGTGGACTCTTGGCAGTAAACCCTAATCGTTCCTGCTGTTCAAGACTGTTTACTTTAATAACTACGCCATCTGTTTCCAGCGGTAGACCTATTCTTCGACTTTCCCAATAATCGATATACTCAAAAACTTCATCCAATGTCTTGCACTTTCTATATGCATCCGAAACATTAAACTTCCATTGCTCCAATTTGTGAATACCTTGTTCGTGCGTATCCATGCCAATATTTTTTCCTAATAAATAATATGCAAAACAATCAAGCTTTCGTTGAGCGACAATGGAAGAGTCCTGCATTTTTAGGGTGCCGGAGGTTGTGTTTCTGGCATTGGCGTAACGTTCCTCACCAATGTCTTCGCGTTCTTTATTAAGGCGTAGGAATACATCTTTGGGCATAAAAATCTCCCCCCGTACTTCAAAGCTTTCAGGAATATTCGCTTCACTTATTTTAAGTGGAATGTTACGAATTGTTTTAATGTTGGCGGTTACGTCATCACCCCGTACACCATCACCACGGGTAATACCCCGAACCAATACACCATTTTCATAAATGAGACTGATGGATACTCCGTCAAATTTAAGTTCACAAAAATATTCATACGCATCGCCATCCAATCCTTTGGCTATGCGACTGTCAAAATCTGTAAGTTCTTCCCGGGAATAAGTGTTACCCAGGGATAGCATGGGGTACTGGTGAAAAACGGTTTGAAACTCTTTTGTAATAGTTCCGCCCACACGTTGGGTGGGAGAGTCGGGTTGTTTAAGGCCGGGGAATTGATTCTCTAACGCAACAAGTTGCTCGAGAAGCTTATCAAATTCAAAGTCGCTTACTTCTGTTTTGTGTCTTTGATAGTATAAGTCGTTATGATAATTGATCTTTTGCGTAAGGACTTGAATTGCTTTTTGAGCCTGCTGCGTTGTCATTTTTTGTAGCCGTAACGAATGCTAAAATACTTTAAATAATGGTGTTGTCAGCGACCTTGATTTTTAACGTATACCTATTTCCGGGTTGGATCTTCGTAGGCTTTTAAACTTCCGGATAAGTCCATCACGTTATTTTTACGATCAATGTCGGCTACTCGTAGGGATGGATCTATCTCCAGTTCGACAATTTCTTTGACCGGTTTATTAATTTTTAACGTGTATATTGGGTTCACCCACGGCCACGTTTCCAGTTCAATGCGCTGAACGGACCTGTCTTCAGCCGGCTTGTTACCAAGCGTTTCGTTGAGCGGAATATAAAAGAGTTCTTTCGAGCCGTCAGCATAACTAACCAGCAGATCTATCGGCATGGGAAATTCTCCTACTCGCTCAAGGGTAACAAAGGTGTTACCATTGTCGCTTATAATGTTCTTTATACCATAATCAATGCGCTTTGTCGTGTTTATCCAATAGCTCATATACCATTTCAGTTGAAGGCCCGAAGTCTTTTCCATAATGCGGATAAAGTCGTTCGGTTCAGGATGTTTAAATTTCCACGTATTATAATACCTTCGCATTCCCTTATAAAAATTCTCGTCACCGATAATGTATTTCAACTGATGCAAAAAGACAGTTCCCATGTTGTAAGCCGATATTCCGTATGCCCGGTTTGTGGTGAAGTGATCGGCATGTTGATTCATGGGTTCCTGTAAACCACTTTTTACTAAGGAAAAGTACCCATCATAACTTCCTTCATGTGGATTTTTTTCTCCAAGCAACAGCGCCAACGATTCATTGGTGGCAAAATCGGCAAAGCCCTCATCAAACCATGCATAAAGTGATTCATTTGAGGCGAGCACCGCCTGATACCAGCTGTGCGCTACTTCATGCGCCATCACACCAACCAGGCTGTTCAATGAACGCTCGCCCGTAATAAGTGTGCACATTGGGTACTCCATTCCACCATCACCACCTTGAATTACCGAGTAAACCTCATAGGGATATTTCCCAAACGTTTTATTCATAAATTCAAAATGCCTGACGGTATAGTCTTTAAGTTTTTTCCAGTTTTCGGTTGTTTTTTCACCGGGTTGGTAAAAAAAGTGTACGTCCGGACCGTCAGGAACCTGTGCGGTTTCATGAACGTAATCAGGGTCAGCTGTCCATGCAAAATCAATTACATTTTTAGCGATAAAATGCCAGGTAAGATCGCCTGCAGGACGCGTAACTTTGGTGCCGGCTTTTTCATACCCGTGACCAACCTTGTCGGCATTTTGAAGCTTGCCGGTTCCGCCTAGTATAAAGGTAGGATCAATCGTGATTTTGACATCGAAGTCGCCCCACACACCATGAAACTCGCGGGCCACATATTGATAGGCATGCCATCCCTGGAAATCGTACTCCGCCATTTTCGGATACCATTGTGTCATCGAGTAGGCTATTCCTTCACGGCTGTTTCTGCCTGATCTTCTGATTTGGATCGGAACCTGCGATTCAAATTTCATATCAAAAGTGGCTTTTCCTTTCGGAAGGATAGGTTTGGCCAGTGTAACTTCCAGAATAGTACCCTCTACGTGGTAATTGATATCCTTTCCATCCTGCTTTAAACTTTGAATGCGCTGATACCCGATTTCATCATCTTTCAATTTTGATATGCGGTCGGTAACACGTCTATCCGGGTCAGTTATGGTTTTCGAGCGGACATCCATCATGCTGCCCGGTTGAAAGGCATTGAAATACAAATGATAATATACCTTAGTTAATGTATCGGGGGAGTTGTTGTAGTACGCCAGTTTTTGCGTTCCGGTAACGCGATGCGTTGTAACATCTAACCGAACATCCATGCTGTACTCAGCGCGCTGTTGCCAGCGGTAGTCTTGCGCGATAGAGGAGGTGAGGGAAAGTACATTGATAAAAATTACAGCGATGCGAATCATACATGGTGTTGTTTGGCAGCAAAATATCCAAACCCGTTGATTTTACAAAGGTGTTTTTTTCCTACTAAGATCGAAAAACCATGTGAATGATGCACTGAGAAAGCTACTGTTATCAAGGGTGAGTGTTTCACCCGGAAGGGCTTTAGGAATGTTGTAGGTGTAGCTTGCGGTAAAGTTCCAATGGTTATTTCTAATAGAAATTGGTGCCGTAATGGCATAATTCATTAAGCCAAAAACACGCGTTGTTTCTATGGTATACCAGGGTAGTCCCTGTCGTGCGCGAAGAGCAGCAGCGATCCATTCCTGCCGTGTGGTTGGGAATATAATTTCGGAAAACGTTTGGTCACCGAAAAGAATAAATATGGAAGGGAAAAATGAAATCCGATCGAGTTTAAAGATGTTCTTTTTCTCTAAAGTTACACCTACTGATGGCATGAGGCGATGCACAGAGTTTTCCCCAAAGAAGAACGAATAATCAAGCCTGAAGGTAACTGGTTTTAATTCATAAAAGGGTGTAATGGTAATAGCATTGTTATAAGGAATATAATCATCATCAAGATTGTAAAAGTAATGGTCATAGCTGGCGATGATGGAGAATCGTTTTGAAAAGGAGTGCATATATCCCCCGGTAAGAATGGTAAGGTAGTATTTAGGTTCGAAGTCTTTGCTCCAGAAGGAGGAGAGGTCTGCAAACAAACCCGTTTTGTGATAGTAGGACACACCGGGTGACAAACCAAATTGTTCAATACCCAATGTTCGGCCAGCCCATAACACATTGCTATTATACGCTAACCGCAAGGCAAGTTGTGAGCTAGTACTGAGTTCTTCCATATTCATCAGACTATCAATAAGCCTGAAGATACTTAGCGAGTCGCTAAAGGTGAGAAGGGAATCGGTCTTGTATACTAAAGCATCAGTGTCCTGCGCAAAAATATTGCACGAGGACACTGATATCAAGATGATTGAAAACCATCGCCTGCTTTTACACATGCATAGTTCGGTCAGTTATTGCGTTGTCGCAGTCGCTGTTCGTTTCGTTCCTGCGCCTGGCGTTTTCGTTGCTCCTGCAATTGGCGTTGCTGAATTTGTTGCATCAACAGCCTTCGAAAATCATCTTCTGCGGTTCGTAAGGCCATTAGCTTCTGTGCCGGGATAACGTTAAGAATTCGTTTGGAGTATTCTTTTTCCAGGTCAAGCTCCTGTTGCTTCAGCTTAAAGCCCATATCTACAAGCGATCTTTCGTTTTCCTCCTTTGAGATTGCCGTATTTGGATTGCGTTTCGCTTGATTAAACTGCTCGTTTAACTCTAATCGCCTATTGGAGAATTCGCGGTAAATGGGCCAGAAACGTTCCGCCTCTTCCGGTGTTAACCCCAGTCGATCTGTAATAAAGGCAATACGGGCAGCTTTTATTTTTTCCTGAGCCTTGGGATCTATTTTTGAAACATCACCATCCTGAGCCCATAGTGGCAGTGTCAGTAACACCATGAGCAAAGTTTTAAATATTTTTTTCATAACACAAAATTAAAAATCTTCAAGTTCTAAGTCACTCAATTCGTCAATATCATCTATTGTAAAATCAAAACTAAAGTAAACCTCTTGCTCTATAGCGTCAGCGCTTGCTTCATCAAAAGCATACTGAGCTAAAAGTTCATCCGTAGAAAAGGAATCAACTTCCAGGTAGGCTACCAATTCTTCGGTACTAACCGAAGCGAGCATCTTCTCTGCTTTATCAACCTTTGGTTTGAAAATGAAAATAACTGCTAATGCAAAGACAAACATGGGCAGGGCATACCGGAGGGAGTAACTCAGCCAGGGCTGTTGGGCTGGTTGCGGACTTTTCGCCTCAATGCGCGCCAGAATTTGCAGCGGAAGCTTGTCAAAGTATCCGTCAGGCACTTCAAAAATGTTGTTTTTTGGTATTTTTTCGAGCTTTTTCATTATCGGTTCTTAGACATATATATATAGGAAACGTTTAATCCGCGGTTAAAAAATCCTCAATTTTCTTTACCGCGTGGTGATAACTGGCTTTTAGGGCGCCAACACTGGTTTCGGTAATTTTTGATATCTCTTCATAGGGAAGATCGTCAAAGTATTTCATGTTAAAAACCAACCGTTGTTTTTCGGGTAGTTTCAGTAGTGCTTTTTGAAGTTTCAGCTGGATTTCATCCCCCGATATATGGTTTCCACTTTCCAGTTTGCCTGTCAACTCGGCCTCAACATCTCCGATGGGAAGGAAAAACCTTCTTTTTTTCTTATTTAAAAAACTAAGGCATTCGTTGGTGGCTATACGGTAAATCCAGGTGAAAAGCTGGGAGTCTTCCCGGAAGTTATCAATGTACCGATGGATTTTAATGAACACTTCCTGGGTCAGGTCATCGGCATCATCATGATCGATAACCATTTTGCGCACATGCCAGTATACGCGCTGCTTATAGGCACGCACAAGCATATTAAAGCCATAATTCCGGGTGTCAGGATTCCGGATTTTCGACAAGAGCTCTTTGTCTTCCAAGAGGCAAGGTTAAAACAATCGTTAGACAAAGATACTGAGTATAGGTTTAAAGTAACCTTAAATCTTAAAAGTATCAATGGAATCAACAAGCAATTCAAACTGTTCCTTTGAATGAGCAGGGAAGTTGGCAAACCGTAACTGCCGGTTTTTGAATTTTCCATATCCATCTCCCGGATACAATCCTTTTGTTTGAAGAAAGGCAGCGAGTTGTTCGGTGTGGTCACCACCATTGGTAACAATTACTGTTTTGGATTGAATCTCTTTTTCTGTGACAAAGGGATTTAGCAATGGATGTTGTTCCAGTGACTGGTAGAGTATAGCGGCCTTGTATTCTGTTTCCCTGCGAATTGTTGTAATGCCTCTGCGCAGCATATCCTGTATTACTTGTCCCAACAGGAAAATGCCTAAAACATTTGGTGTTTCGGGTGTTTGGTTTTTTTTAGCATGCGATACAAGCGTGGGTAGCGCGTGATAAGAACCTATGGAATGTCCTTTTGCGAGAAGGTTATCAGCTTTGGCTATGCATCGGTCGTTTACTATCCACACGCCCAGTCCTGCGGGTAAGCCAAATCCTTTCTGAACGGAGAAATACAGGGTATCAAGTTTTGTAAAATCAAATTCGGGATAGGGTAACGAAGAAACCGCATCAATGGAAATTAGTGAATCCGGGTATTTGTCTTTGAATCCATTAATGAATTGCATCGGGAGAGAAACGCCTGTACTGGTTTCATTTTGTGTTAGCGCGAACAGTTCGGTGCTTG
>CAZQXC010000110.1:0-8686 GCA_964597075.1 uncultured Roseivirgaceae bacterium
CATTGTCACCACTCACACTGCAAACAATTTCTTTGTATCCACCGGCTGTTCCTTCGGTAAAATCTACGGTACTCATTTTAAGACCTACCCGGTCGCAGTAGCGCTGGTACATGCGCCAGAGGTCGCCCGCAAAAATAGAGGCTTCATCGCCCCCGGTACCAGCCCGTATTTCAAGAATACAACTTTTATCATCGTTGGGATCTTTTGGAATCAAGAACTCTTTCAAGTCATTCTCCAGCGCTTCTACTTTTGGCTCAAGTTCATCAATTTCCATTTTGGCCATCTCCCGCATTTCCGGATCCTTCTCCTTCTGCAGCATTTCTTTGGCATGCATAAACTGGCTTTGGGCCAATAAAAAACTGTTGTACCTGGAAACAATTTTTTCCAGGTCGCCATACTCCTTACTGAGTTGCGAGTACTTTTTGGGATTGTTTATGGTGTCTGGCTGAACCAGCAACTGGCCTATTTCCTCAAAACGATGCTTAATTTCTTCTAATTTCTCAATCATACCTTACAAAACGGGCGTAAAGTTAGCAAAACGTAGCATTCGCAAGATTTGAAACCGAACATTACCTTTGACCATGCGTTGGATTTACCTATACCCGATTATACTCATACTTACCCTTGGCTGTGGGGGTTCCCTAAATGAGGAGCAACGCAAGCAAATGCGGGAAGCCCGGGAATTAAACAGTATAAAAAAAGTAAGTGATGTTGAAATTCAGGAAGCAGCTTTTCAACTTGGCAGACAGCTTATGGAATTGGTTGAAGCAGGCCTTGACGAAGACTCTCTTGAGGTTAGTCGCCAGGTTGATATCCGGTGGTTGGAAGCCGGTTCAGCAGAAGGAACTGAAATTGAACGGCAGGTTATTGACGCATACTTAACAAGCCTGATGTTGGGTACGGAGCTGGCGGATAATGTGCAGCGCCTGGGAACAGACTCACTACTGTATACAAAACCTGTTGTGGTTGATTTACCGGAAGGAGCGGTGGAAGTTAAAGGAACCTGGAATATCCGGATGTCAAAAAAACAAATCGTGTTATCGATTGATAAAAAGTAGGCTCACTTAATTTTTTTAAAGGTCTGCTCCTTAAAGTGTCCTTTCTTTATAAGCTGAATAAGTTTTTTTGGCGTAGGATCAATCAGGTAAAAAGTTTTGCCGTCAATTTCCGTTTCAACAATGGTTATGTCCTGTGCTAAAAGATCTCTGAACTTTTGCCCATCGTGTTCATTGGAAACCTCCGGCATCGCCAGGTAGAGCAGGTCGCCATTTTTTTGTGGTTTAACCACGCGCAGGTACCACGAAAAATCATTTCGCATATTGATGAAGTAATAGCCTTTATAAAATTTCATCACCAGGCTATCGCTTAAGCTAGCTAGCTCATCCTTTCCAAGCTGATACCCTGTTGGCATAACCACGAGTGTGTCCGTCAACTCGCCATCTTCCATAATCAGGTAGCTGCCCTGAAGTTTTGCAGGCACCTGCGAAAGACTTTTGATACCTTTTGGCTGTGGTTCTTTGTATGAAATTTCAGAGCATGAGGCCAGGTACAAAATACAGAACGCCAGGCAAACACCAGAAATAGTATATTTCATATAGGGAAGATAAGAATATTGTAAGCATTTTGGAAGAAACATTGGGAATAAGTCTTTCTGCTACAACCCTTTTGTAAAGTACTGTGTCTATACCAGCTAGAACTGTAATTTTGTAAAATGAAGGCATCGATCGGACAAGCTATGATTGTAACTGCTCTGTTAGTTACAACAGCATGCGAATTGAACAGCGATAACATCACTGTATTTTCCTATTCCTTTGATTTTTCAACTGCTGATCATGGTTGGGATGGTGATTTTGCAGATTATCCGGAAGGAGATTCAATTTTTTATGAATTGAAATTCATTTACGATACGCTCCCTAAAACGAATGGAAACCGAAAAGCATTTCTTCTATCAGGTAATAATCACAGCGATGACCTGTTCATGTTTCTTCGTAAGAAACTAAGCGGGTTAAAGCCGAATACCGAATATCGCGTACTTTTTAATGTTCGGATTTCTTCGAATGTTAAAACGGGAGATGTTGGTATTGGTGGGGCCCCTGGTGAAAGTGTTTTTGTGAAGGCTGGCGCGGTTAACACAAAACCAGAAAAGATTTTAGTAGATGACTATTACCGTATGAATATTGACATTGGCGACCAATCGGAAGTGGGTGCAGATGTTTTGGTGATTGGAAATGTTGGCGTAGCGCCAACCACTACGCAATACACGGAGGTTTACCGGAACAACAGTTCGGCCACCCCGTTTTTTATAACCACCGATAGTCAGGGTGAAGTGTGGATTGTTGTGGGCACGGATTCTGGGTTTGAAGGAACCACTACGTTGTACTACACTTCAATTGATATTTTGTTCAACCAGAACAATTAAGGTTTCTTCTTCTTTGTTTTTGGTATTTTACCAATCCGAACATCTCCTTTTCGGATAAGGGCACACGCTTTTAAAACGCTTTCCTCAAAGTCATCCGCATCAGCCGGAATATTTTGCCACGCAGTTTCCTTAGTACCCAGCAATTGAATGGAGCGGATGTTGGGAAAATCGCGCTTTAAGCTGGCATGATGTTCTTGAGTTGTTGCCAGCCATACGCCATTGTCGTGTTTATGCTCCTCTTTGTTTCGCGTAATCAATACAATCTTCTCATTTCGATAGACAGCATGACAACCAAACATGGGTTTTACCGTAGGATGTATTGAAAAAAGCTCATCCAATACAAAAGAGAAGGCCATCATTATTTTCACTTTTACAAAGTTGACCGAAAAACTGAATAACCGCTCATTTTATTTTATTGTATCTTTGAATTACGTTCATTCACCTAGTGAAATACAAAAAAATTTACCGTATGAAAAGTAAAATTGCAGTGATGGCATTGGTTCTGGTGGCTATTACGTACACCGGGCATGCGCAGGGCGTGGTGGGTAAACTCAAGCAAAAGGCTAATCAGGCTGCCGATCGCGCTATTGACAGAAAGATCAATGAAAAAGTTGGCGGAACGCAGCCTGGTTCTCATCAGCCCGGAGGCACACTGCCGGGCAGTGGTCCCGGGGGTAGTAGCAATCCTGCAAATACCAGTGGCGGAGGACTTGTGGTGAACCCACCGGATGTTAAAGAGAATATGGCAGACGCAGAAAGTTCTTTTAAGGCTGGTCGTTATTCTGATGCGCGCTACGCATTGAAGCAAGCCATGCTGGGGGTTGAAATGGAAATCGGAAACAAAGTTTTAAAATCATTGCCTGAAAGTGTTGTTGGTTTGAGCAAAGAGGCAGATGCCGACCAGGTGACCAGCATGGGTTATGGATGGGTAGGCCTCACCATTCATCGGGAATATGCTTCCGGTAACAAACAACTAAATGTTACCATCGCCAATAACTCGGCATGGATTTCAGCAGCCAATATGTATTTAAGTAACACCAATTATGCCTCCACAGGAGGAGAACAAAACTGGAAGCAAACCAAGGTGAAGGGATACCGCGGAATTATTGAATACAGTCAAAGTTCCGGATATAAACTAAGCGTACCTATCGGGCAATCCTCCATTATTGTTTGGGAAGGAATCAACTTTGCCAGCGAACAAGACATGATGAATGCTGCCAATGTATTTGATCTGGACGGTATTAAAAATAAACTGGGCGAGAAATAATATTAACCGAAAAGTACTATGAAAAATTTATTCTTATCCCTCATTACTATAGGCTTGTGCATAACCATGATGGCCGAAGCACAGGAATTTGACAAGAGTCTCGCGAGCGCTAAAGCATCGTACAATTCAGGTAACCTTGAAGATGCGCGGTTTAATCTGGAAAACGCCTTGCGTGAAATTGACGCGGCAATCGGTAGGGAAATTTTAAAAGTATTGCCCACTACGTTAGGCGGCATGAACAGTGACGTCAAAAACGATCAGGTTACAGGCATGTCGGGAGGATTAACGGGTGGATTGTACGTTCAGCGTAGATATGGCAAAGATCAGGAAAAGAATGCCACGCTTGACATCATCAGTGACTCCCCGTTAATGGCCGGAATAAATGCCATACTGGCTATGCCCATGATTATGAACACGGGTGACAGCAACCAGAAAGTAGTAAAAGTTCAAGGATACAAATCGCTGCTCACGCGCGAAGCCGATGCGAATAATCAAACCACAGGCTATCAGGTGCAAACTCCGTTTGGCAGCTCCATGCTTACATTAGACTATACCGGTGCTATTTCAGAGGCAGAGGTTTTAAACCTGGCAAACAGCTTACCCCTGGAAAAGATAATTAAGCTGGCACAATAGATTTTCGATTACGTTCTTTGGTGAGAGACAGCATGTACATTGCAGTCTCTTTTACTTCAAGGGCATTAGGAAATCCGGATGATAATCCCTCTTACAATTATTCACTTACCCATTTAACTTTTGCTGCAATGGGCGACCGCCTGCTCATTTGATTGCTATGCTTGGGCACACCTACATGCAGAAATCCAATGATCCTATCTTCATCCGATAAGCCGAACGCAGCTTTTGCTTCCGTAAAGTAGGTAACACCACCCGTACTCAGGTAACAGCCTACACCATAGCCGCTTGCCGTTAAGTACATGTTTTGCACAGCACAGAATACAGCACCAGCTTCTTCTATTTCAGGAACTGATTTTTTTTCATCACGCTTCATGTAGATCAATATGATGTGTGAAGATTCCAGCGGTTTTTTCTTTAGGTTTTCAAACCGATCTTCTTTAAAGGTTCCGTCTGCCTGCGTTACTTTTTTATAAAGTTCAGCCTGCAATTCAGCTAATTTTTTTCTGCCCGCATCCGTGTAAACTATGAACCGCCACGGTTCAGTGAATTTATGCGTAGGTGCCCAGTTGGCATTTTCAAGCATGGCCTGAATAATCGCATCACTCACACGTTCTCCTGTATATTCTTTTGGAAAAACAGAGCGCCTGGTACGGATGAGGTTGTTTACATCTTCTGCTGTCATGGATAGGAGTATTGTTCAGTGAAAGTACAGCATTGCATGACATGCGAAAAGAGGCTTCTCTAAAATCATCCTGTCATCGCGGCCCGACTTGCCACATGGGTATGCGCTGTGAACCAAACTGGCTTTGTAGGGGTTGGCTTTAATGCATACAGGATTAACTTTGTTACACCTTGATGGGAAAAAATAATGTGGCGAATCGCTGTTTTTTTTTGCTGTTGCATTACAGGCTGTGCACCGGTTTATATTCCGAATGCACGGAATACACCTTTATTTGATGCCCCAGGCGAGGTACAGGCCTCGGTAGGTATTGGAACGAGTTATGATGTGCAGGTAGCTTATGCTGCCACCAAAAATATTGGCCTCATGACAAATTATGCTTTTGTTTCAAGGCCGGGAAATTTAGATATGGACACAGAGAACACCTATAAAAATCGCAGTAATTTTGGTGAGGTTGGTATAGGGTACATTAAAACAACACTTATAGAAAGCGGCTTACGCAACACACGTATTACCGAAGTATGGACGGGCGCAGGCTTAGGAAAAGGCTTAGGCTATTACGAGCGTACGCTTCTGCTGTCTATTGATACTCTATCTACTTCAGCCCGCTTTCAACGCTACTTTGTGCAACCAACCGTTGGCATACGAAATAAGAATTGGGATTTGATTTTTACTGGAAGGTTTACATTTGTTAATTATTCAAAGGCAAACATTGAATCAACTCAATACAATTCCATCACGTTTGCCAAGACTAATGGCTATTTTGAACCCTCCGCAGCATACAGACTTTATTTTAGTCAGCGAAGGATCATGCTTACTTCGCAAGCCGGTTTTAACATTTCCTTTATCCACTCAGATAGTGGCGATTACCTACACCTTTACCCATGGAGTGGTTCCGTTTCGCTGGGTGTTAAACTTCAACCAAAGAAGATGAGGTAAATTTTTGTGCTTTTCGTGCCTTGTGGCTTAGCCAAGTCATTAATTATTTCGGAAATTGACTTGCATCCACCTTGGGCAACAGTTTCAAGGCATTTTTATAATACACCTTTTTCAACACCTCATCCGGAAGGTCCAATCCATACATCCGCCAGAAGGCATGGTAGCGCTTGTGGTAAGGGAAGTATTCATCGGCTGTTTCCAGCACCCGAAAGTAAGTGGTGTATTCCTCCGGAATCCAGGAGTCTTTGCCAAAAAGTACACGATCCTGGTATTTAATAAAGAAGTCGCGGGCGGTGCGCGGTTGCCTTCCTAATTCAGCAATCACAGCACCAATTTCAACATACATGTTGGGCATGACATCCAGCAGTCCACTTAGTTTTTTTAAATCATTCGGGTACCAACCCATATGCGCATTAATGAATTTGGTTTTCGTGTGTTTCTTGAAAACGTTGTGTTGTTCCTGTATTAATTGTTCCCAGGGTGCCGGCTCGGTATCGCTACGCTTGCGGCCGGCATGGGTTTTTAGTTCAAGCCATCGCTCATTGTTCTCGTCCATCGGATCCCAGAATGATTTTGGATCTGCGGTGTGAATTAATACCGGTATGCCCAATTCACCACATTTTGCCCAGATGGGATCAATGCGCGGATCATCTACCTGGATGCGTTTGCCCTGACTGTCGCGATTGCTCATGCCCAGGCTTTTGTAAATTTTCAACCCCATCGCCCCGCGCTTCACATCATCTTCCAGCTGACGTAACGTGCGGGCCTGCCATTCCGGGTTATCAATGTCCGCAAAATCAACATTCGTGAATAAAATAAAACGCTTTGGATAAAATGCGTTAATGGTGTCCATGGATCGTTGCAGATGATCACCGCTCCTTCGAAAACCCCGGCCACTTAGGTTAATCATCACCCCCATGTTTAGTTGATCCATCTCACCAATCAACCTTTTAAGAGTGCCAGGAGAAGTCATATAACCCTGGTGGTTGTGAATGTCAATGAACGGAAATTTGGCGCGTGTTATTTTGTGCTCGGGCACAACCAACGTAGAAGGAGGATTGTATACCTCAAAATCCATTTTTATTTCGGCTGGTTTTTCCTGTGCCCAGATCGGACAAACGATAATGAAAAAACCTATCAGGGATACCCAACACTTAGTCATGATGCAAAAGTTTGTGTCAAATTACGTACTAATTCCCATATGGGTTTAAAAATATCCTTTGCGGAGCAGGAAGTATTTAAACGGATCGATTTTAAGATCAACCTCCCCGTGAGGTATATATTCACAAGATCAAATCAAATTTTCCTAACTTGTGATCCATAAATGATGTCTATGAAATTCGCCTTGTATTGTATAGTTATCCTGACACTCTTGTCTTCCTTTTCACTTGCTGCACAGGGTCAGCAACTGGAAAGTGCCAAAAAGAAATTGACTGCTAAAGACTATAGCGGAGCAAAAACCGAGTTATCTAACGTGCTGGATGTTCAACCAAAAAATAAAGTAGCTTACCGGCTTCGCGGAGAAGCCCGCATGGGACTGGAAGATTTTTATGGAGCCATTGCCGACCTGACCTTTGCATTGGAAATTGATTCAACCTATGCCGAGGCCTACAACTACAGGGGCGAAGCCAAGGTGGCACTTGGCGATGATGAAAGCGCTATTTGGGATTTTGATAAGGCCATTAAGTTTAATGCAAAATACATTAATGCATATACGAACCGTGGTTTTGCCAAGTATAACCTGGAGGATTTAACCGGTGCGTATTTTGACTTTTCAAAAGCACTTGAACTGGGTCCAGCCGATGCTGATAAATTTTTTAACCGTGGTGTGGTAAAAGCAGAGTTGGGAGAATTCATCAGCGCTATTGACGATTATAGCAAGGCGATTGAATTGGATAAAACTGATGCGGCCTTGTATAATTACCGCGGTGTTGCCTATTATAACATTACGGATTTTAACAAAGCCATTGCCGATTATGACATGGCCATTAAGCTGGATGAAAAAGATCCATTGAAGTATGAGAACCGCGCTTTGGCAAAAAGTGCCAAGGAAGATTTTAAAGGCGCATTGGAAGATTACAACAAGGCACTTGAATTAAACCCTGATGATCCGGAAACCTATAACCTTCGCGGTGTGGTTAAATTCAGTATGGACGAAAATGGTGGTGCCATTGAGGATTACACGAAAGCCATTGCGTTGGATCCTACAAATCCCGTCTATTACGACAACCGGGCATTAAGCCGCACCGAGAAGGCTGATTACACGGGAGCCATAGAAGATTATACTTCTTCCATAGAACTTTATCCTACCGATCCGGAAACGTTTTACCAACGCGGTCTGGTAAAACTTCAAATGGGCAACAAGTACGATGCCTGCCTTGATTTTAAATCAGCTGAAGACTTAGGATCACCTGAAGCACGAGCTGCGATAAAGAAGAACTGCAAGTAAAATCATGGGGGTGACCAGATCTATTGCAGTTATCCTCAATGGTATATCCCTTCAAAAGAAAACCTTTTATTCTAAAATTCTTCCAGCGCTGGAAGCTGTGGCTCGCGTGGAAGTTTTTGAAACGCGCAGTAAAAACGATGCTATAACTATTGCTGCTAAGGTACGCTTTCAAAAGTATGAAGCCATTATGGCCGCTGGCGGAGACGGAACATTACACCAGGTGTTGAATGGTTTTTTGCAAGACAATGAGACTGCAAGAAATATTCCTCCATTGGGATTAATACCCTTAGGTTCCGGAAA
>CAZQXC010000111.1:0-8644 GCA_964597075.1 uncultured Roseivirgaceae bacterium
CTAAGCATATTCATATCGGTATGGACAACCATGTTGGCAATATTTCTATGAACAAAAATTTCACCTGGTTTTGTACGGGTAATTTCGTTAGCGGGCACACGGCTGTCTGAACAACCTATCCACAATACCTGTGGCGACTGACCTTTTGCAAGATCCTTAAAGAAATTAGGGTCATCGCCTAATTTTTCCTGAACCCATTGTTTGTTTCCTTCTAATAGTGATTTGTATACGTCCATTGTTTATATAATTTTTGTGTTAATAATTTTCTTTTGTATTTTAATACCTTCTGGTATTCTGGCTTTACACGCTTAGGAGCGGCCGGAAGATAAACCACGAATTTAGCAGGAAAACAGTTACAACGATAGTTTACGGCTTTGGAGGAATATTGGCCATGGATAGAATTTAACTGATGAGTTTGCTACTAAATGTGATGCCTTAAAGTATTCAATTTTGTCATTGTGCGGTAGAATTTCTTTATTGGCGTTTAATAGTTTATATCATGGAACAACCTGACACTCTCAACCTCGTAGCCGACTTTCATAAAACGTTTAAACATCCGATATTATCATCCCCTGGTATACCCGCTGAAGATCGGTGCAAATTACGGGTAGCGCTTATTGCGGAAGAACTTAAGGAGCTTGAGGTAGCAATTTTGGAGAAGGATATAATTGAAGTGGCTGACGCGCTGAGTGATATTCAGTATGTGCTCTCCGGGGCTATACTGGAATTTGGTTTGGCCGATAAGTTCAAAGAACTGTTTGAAGAGGTGCAGCGGTCTAATATGAGCAAGGCATGCAACTCCGAAGCTGAAGCAAAAGCTACGGTAGATCACTACTCGAAAAAAGATGGAACCGAATGTTTTTACAAGCAGGAGGGAGGAAAGTGGTTGGTTTATCGAAAATCGGACAATAAAACAATCAAATCCATTGGTTATTCTCCGGCCAACCTGGAAAGAATCTTAAATCAGACGTAGAACTCGATTTGGAAATCAACTTCATTACCCTTTACTGGGAGTGGAGTCAGGGCCACAATGGATGAGTTATTGAAAGCCCTGATAAATTCAACTCTACTGATGCGTAATTTGCTGCGACCCGGCTGTATTTTATGATACTGCATTCGGCCGGATTTATTAGCCTCAGCCCTATATACCAAGCTAACCTGTATGGGAATTGGGGAGGGGATGTAGCGCATTACAGATACATATTCCGGAAATCCTGTTGAATAAACTTATTTTGGCAGGCATTGTACTGTGCCAGCAGGGCATAAGCCCAGCCCGGTACGTAATTAAACCGGCTGTTATATTCTTGAATTTTGCCGGATAATTCCTGCACATAGAATCTTACCTGGTCTGAATTCCGGCATTCGGCTGGCCTTTCAAAGTTTCTTGAGGTGAAAGATTTCAGTTCCAGTTCAATTTTTCTCCGTTCGTAATTACTCATACAATTGTGTATTATTGCACAATATATGCTGTTTAAATCAGATTATGCAAATAATTATGTGTAAAAATGCACATTAATTATAATATGCCTTTATGCCTAAAGGACTTCTATTTTATGCTTAACCAGTACGAAAGTGGTAGGGAGTACTTTTACAAATGGTTCTTATCTGAGGTATAACTTATTGAAAAACAGCTCTTAAACTTGTTGATGGTAAAGTTTAATCGAGAGCATTTGTTGTAACCCAATAGCGATAGGCTACTAACGCCTGCTCCCATTTTTTGAGTGAATACAAATTGCGCTGACTGAACCGTGGCAAGATTAGTTTATTCATTTTGGCCAGGGTTTTAAAGAATAGTTTTCTCATGGTATCGTTGTATTACCGGTTGAAGTTCAATTCTGATTAATCATTATCTTTATCACTTTATGAATTCACTCATCTTATTATTACTGGTGTTAAATTTATGGAATCTTTAGAATCTTTTTCTTTTCTGGAACTGTGGCATTATGGTATGATGGCAGGCGCTGCCATCATGGTTTTGGCAGGCTTACTTGTTTACCTGGTGCATAAACTGAAGGTAGCGGCCATACGCGAGAATCATCATAAGTATGATTACCTCAATAAAAATGAAATTAAGACCTACAAAAAAGTATTTTACTGTTGGGGCATTGCTGTGGCATTTGGTATAAACACCTATGGGATGGGTGAAGTGACTGAGTTTGGAGTTTGGTTTGTGGTACGAATGTTTATGGCAATAGCAGGTGGAACATTGATAGCCTATATCTCCTATTTAGTGTTAGAATACTATTATCCTACAATATTGGATAAGAAGCTTAAAAAATGGCGATTTGCACCACGCGTAAATCCTAAAAGTGGGAATAAAATGAGGTTGCTCAGCGAGGAAGAAGAAGATGTTCATCTTGATGAGGGAATGATTGCGGAGGAAAATGTGTTTTCCATCGACTACGATGTATGGATCGATGAAAAGACGGGGGATGTCAAAGTCGAGAAATATGAAGGACGTCTTCAGGCGTTGCAGTGCAACAGTTGTGGCTTTTATACCATGCGTGTTGTAAAGGAAGACGTAACCAAACATCCCGATGGTTCCGAGCCAGGTGAACTTGTAAAGAGCTATCAATGTAGTTATTGTAAATCGGTTAGAGCAACTAGCTTTAGAATCTCCACGAAAGAGGCTGATGACTATAAAAAAGACAAGTTTAAGTTCAGACGGAATAGTAATATCGATTTGGTGAAGGTGGAAGTTCACTCTGTTACAGGTGAACGAAAGCACTATGAGTTCCAGAATTTAGATCAAGCACAGAAATTTTTATCTGAATTTGATGCTGAATAGGGGATTTAGCATATCATTTGCATTGGTGTTGACGTATACTAATAAAAACTTGAAGAATAGCGTATGATTAAGCGTAGCGTGTGGGCGTTGGTTTTATGGGTATGGACGGTAAGCCAAGGCTTTGCTGTAAATACACCTGATTCTGTTTTTCAGATTAAACCGGTTTATGGTAAGCAAGTTAAGATAGTGTCCTCTATTCTTGAGACTGGTCATTACCGGAAGTTACCTTTTAATGATTCGTTATCGTCAGTTGTTCTCGATAGCTATATCGCTAGTTTGGATAACAATAAATTATATTTTGAAAAGTCGGATATTATTTCTTTTGAGAAATACCGTAATCAATTAGACGATTTAACGCGTGCCGAGCGCGTTGATCCGGCATTCGACATTTACAAGGTTTTTCAGAAGCGATTTAATGAGCGCATAGCGTATGTACTAAAAAATTTGGTGGGAAAGGAATTCGATTATTCGCTAGACGAATATTACGAAACTGACCGTGAAAATGAACCCTGGCCTGCTTCGGAAAAGGAGATGAATGATATTTGGGCTAAGATTATTAAAAACCAGGCATTGAGTCTAAAGTTGACGGGTAAAAATCAGGACGAGATTAAAGATGCCCTAGAGAAACGCTATGAGCGTTTTATCAAGTCAATGGGCCAGACTACAGGAGATGATATTTTTAGTAGTTACCTAAATGCTATTGCTGAGGCTTACGATCCGCACACCAATTATTTTTCGCCCAGAACCGCTGATGTATTTAAGCAAAATATGGCGCAATCTTTTGAAGGCATTGGCGCCCGCTTGCAAGCAGATAACGATTACACAAAAGTAGTAGAAATTCTTCCCGGTGGTCCTGCTGAAAAGAGTAAATTGATAAACGCCAACGACAGAATTGTTGGCGTTGCCCAGGGTGATGGTGAAATGGTAGATGTAATTGGCTGGCGGTTAGATGAAGTAGTTAAACTTATTAAAGGTCCAAAAGGAACCCGTGTTCGACTTAGCGTACTGCCGGGAGAAACCGGTGTAACTGGCCCTCCTGTTATGATCACGCTGGTGCGCGATAAAATAAAACTTGAAGATCTCACGGCTAAGAAAAAAGTTGTGGAGTACACCAGGGATGGAAAAAATATGAAGTTGGGTGTTATTACGTTGCCCAGCTTCTATATGGATTGGGAAGCGTATCAAAAGGGTGACCCGGATTACAATAGCACATCAGGAGATGTTAAGAAACACATAAAGTCCATGCAGGCCGAAGGCATTGATGGATTAGTTCTTGATCTGCGAAACAATGGCGGGGGTTCATTAAAGGAGGCCATTGACCTTACCGGATTGTTTATTAAAGGTGGACCTGTTGTTCAGGTTAAAAATTCCATGAAGCGTACCGAGGTTTTGAATGATGAAGATCAAAGCATTGCTTATAACGGACCCTTGGTTGTTCTGATCAATCGATTCAGTGCATCGGCCTCAGAAATTTTTGCAGGTGCTATTCAGGATTACAACCGTGGTATTGTTGTGGGAGAGTCCTCCTTTGGTAAAGGAACTGTGCAAACTATGGTTGAACTTGATCGTTATGTTCAGGATAAGGATCAGGCGGGCTCATTAAAATTAACCATACAGAAGTTCTACCGGGTAACAGGGAGCAGCACACAGCACAAGGGTATAATTCCTGATATTAAATTGCCCACGGCACTCGATCCGGAACAGTTTGGCGAAAGTGCAAGCCCTGGAGCTTTGCCATGGGATGAAATCCGGAGTGCGCTCTACCAGAAAACACCTTACGTGAATAGCAGAATATTGGCAGGTATCACTAAAGCATATCAGGATAGATTAAAGAATGATGCGTATTTGAATGATTTTGTTATTCAAACGGAGGAGGCACGCAAGAATTTTAATCAAACTAAAATTTCCCTGAATGAAGAGATCAGGCGTAAAGAAATGGAAGAGGCCGAGAAAAAAATCAGCGCCACCCGGCAACCGGGCAATACTCAGTTTGATAAAGAGGGTAAGCCTGTTACGGGTGCGCTCGACATGAATGACGAGTACCTGCGTGAGGGCTTGCTGGTGTTAACCGATTTGATAACTTCCAAAATTGGATAAAAAAAGCGGGCCAGAGCCCGCTTTTTTATTGCTTCTGTTAATTTCTATCGATTCGTAAAATAATTTAAAAGCATTTACAACTGCTGCCCGGAAGTTCCCACACTGTCACGTGTGCTTCTGAATTCTTCTTCGGTTCTTACTTTCAATGCTGTTGCATTGGCTTTCATTAATGAGCTGTTTAATTTATCTAACTTTGCTCCTTTGAAATCATCAAATTTTTTCTGTACGATAGCCACTTCATCTTCAAGCCCTTTTATCCGATCCAATTGTGACTGACCAGGCTTACCAGGATAACTATTTATAGCACCGTATAATTCTGCAACGCGCTCCGTCATTCGTTCTTCGGTAGCGACATAAAAATCACCGCCTTTGAAGACGATCGTTTCGTTTTGATCTTCAATCTCCTTGATGTAGGGATTCAGCGTCTTCGCCAGTTTAGAATTTTTTTCCAGCACTGCATTAGCCTGCTTGAGTAAATCCACTTGTGCATCATAGATGTAAGCAAGACGTTCACACAGGGTATACATGCGCATGGCAGCATCTTGTTTAACTTTTCTATCTTCCAGGGTATAGGGTGAATTTTCAGGAAAGGCAAGTGTAAAGGTAGTTTTAAATTCTTCTTTGCCTTTGATAACTTTTACCTGATATGTACCTGCGGGTAGACGTGGGCCAAAAAGTGAACCACCAATGGATTCGCGGGTCTCAGAAGGCGGGATGCGGGGCCGATCATAGTTGGTCGTCATCTGAACTATATTAATACCAGCGCTTTTCCCTGCTGGTATTTCTCGGATTAACGTATTGTTTTGATCATATACTTCAATACTCATTTTTCCGAATGTATGACGCTTATTCATAAAGTAAACAATCTTGGCTTGTGTATTCGGGTTTTGGCCATAAAACTGATCATCTCCGGGTGATGGATTTCTTCCGCTTAGTCCGGGATCGTTAAGCACTGTAGGCTTAATGTCGAAGAAGTGAATGGATTTAGCCAGCACCTCTGATGTAACCTGACGTAAGGGTGTAAGGTCATCAATGATATAAATTCCCCTGCCATGAGTGGCAATAACCAGATCGTTTTCCCGAGGATGAATGACCAAATCGTGTACAGCAGCCCTTGGCAGATTGTTTTCAAATCGGCTCCATTGCTTACCGCCATTGGTTGATACATACAGCCCGAATTCAGTTCCTGCAAACAAGAGATTCGGATTTACTAAATCTTCCCGGATGACATAAACATGCCCTTCTATTTCCGGTGTAACCAGCGAGGTCCAGGTTTTCCCCATGTCAGAAGTTTTGTAGATATAGGGTTTCATATCACCATTGCGATGATTATCAAAGGTGACATACGCTGTTTTTTTATCGAAATGACCAGGCTCAACAAATGAGCACCAGTTCCCTGTCGGAAGACCTGAAATGTTCTTGGTTAGATTGATCCAACTTTTGCCTTGATCTTCAGTTACTTGTACATACCCATCGTCAGTTCCAATCCATATGATTCTCTCATCCAATGGCGACTCTGCAACAGCATAAATAGTGGCATTATTCTCAGCTGTCGAGTTGTCAATGGATACACCTCCTGAACTATTTTGACGTTGTCTTTTAGGATCGTTTGTGGTCAGGTCGGGTGAAATTTTCTTCCAGGTATCACCACGATCGTCCGACATATACAGGAATTGCGCACTGACGTAAATGCGATCTGCATTGCCAGGGCTTTGTACAAGTGGTGTGTTCCAGTTAAAACGCAATTTCGGGTCACCTTTCTCCGGTAAGGGGTTAATGCTTTTGGCAATTCCTGTTTTCCTGTTAACGCGTGTAACATTGCCCCCCTGATACTCGGAATAGATGATATCCTTATCGGTTGGATGGCGATGCGAATTAAATCCATCACCATAGAGTGAATTCAGCCAATCGCTGTTGGTAATGCCTCCAGCTTTTTGCGAGGGTCCATACCACGATCCATTATCCTGCAAACCACCGTAGACATTGTAAGGCACATCATCATCAACCGTAACATGATAGAATTGACCTACCGGAAGATTAGGCCACATTCTAAAACTATAACCTTGATCAAAGGATTCATAGACACCCCCATCAGTTCCGAGAATAAGGTGATTTGGATTTTTAGGATCAATCCATGTGGCGTGCAAGTCGGCATGTGGACTGCCCATCTGTCGGAATTTAGATCCACCATCGGTACTGATGATTGGTATAAATGCACATTTAACCAGATTATTTTCATTTGTAGGATCAACCGTGATGCGGGAAAAGTAGAATGGACGAACGGTATTACTGAAATCACTGTTTACCTTTTTCCAGTTGGCTCCAGCATCAGTCGATTTATATAAACCCTTATTTTGATTTCCTTCAGCTTCTATGCTCGCATACAAAACAGATGGGTTTGAAGGAGCAACAGCAATACCAATTCTTCCCAATTTGGTAGTGGGAAGACCAGTATGGATTTTATTCCATGTTTTGCCTGCATCAATACTTTTATACAACCCACTTGTTCCTGTATATCCTGAATCAAAGAAGTCGGGGTAGCGTCTATGACTCCACATGGCAGCGTAAATAACATCAGGGTTTTTTGGATCGATATCCATGTCGGCACATCCTGTGTTTTCATCGATATATAAAATCTTTGTCCATGTTTTGCCACCATCTATCGTCTTAAAAACTCCACGTTCCTGGTTAGGGCCCCATAAGTGCCCCTGTACACCAACATAAACAATGTTTCCGTCTTTAGGATGCACCAGGATATCACTGATATGCTGTGAATCCTTTAATCCAACAAATTCCCAGGATGTTCCTCCGTTGGTTGTCTTATAGAGACCTGTGCCGATGGCAACACTATTGCGCACCCATGATTCGCCCGTGCCAACCCAAACCGTTTCAGGATTGGATTGATCTATGGTAACTTTTCCAATGGACATGGTATGATCGTCAAAAACCGGACGGAAGGTTGTGCCTGCACTGATTGATTTCCAGACTCCACCGCCAGCTGAGCCTATGTAAATAACTTCCGGCTTGCTGGTAACAACATCAATATCAGTAATACGGCCACTCATGACTGCCGGACCAATGCTTCGGGCACGCATATCTCCAAGTAAAGCCTTAATGGATAACTCAGTTTGTGCCCATCCCTGGGATGCAACAAGCACCAAGCAAAGAAGTAGTAGTTGAATTTTTTTCATTTTGTATTTTTTGGGGTAAACAAAAAAGACTACAAGAAGTAGTCTTTTGATCGTATTATTAGGTTATGCTATTTTTTTGGAAAAGCAAAGATGTCGTCTTCAATAGACTCATTCACTGAAACCTTTTGGAAGGTCATCTTCATTACGGTTTGCCCACCAACTTTGGTTTCTGTTGAGAACGGAAACATAAGCCCATTAACTTCCTGGTAGTCACTTATATACGTTTTGCTTTCAGATCCTTTCATAGGACCGGAACGCGCATAGGATACTACCATAATTGGAACATAATTTTCAGAATCAAAGAAGTGGAATTCAGTAATATCTTCTTTATCGTTATTCTTATTTTTAACAAGTTGAATTTTATAACAATTAACTCCTTCAACTTCTTCTGTTCCGGCTAACGTTACTTCATGGCCTTTCGTATTGTAATCAATAAATTCATCTTCAAAATTACGTTCGGTCATTTCTTTCGCCTCATCGCCAGTCATTTTCACAGGCTCTGTTCCGCTAGCGAATGGATTAACCATCCAGGCATCGGTTCCATCATAAGCCTGAATAATCTGCATTC
>CAZQXC010000112.1:0-8573 GCA_964597075.1 uncultured Roseivirgaceae bacterium
AAGGTCATTTATAAAAGTATCGGCTGCTGCCGGTGGCGGACTCATGATAAGCCTTAACTGGCTAATGTCATGCACACCCGGTGATGAACGACTGGGCCAACTTGCATTACCCGATGAATGGTTCGACATGAATGCTTATCTCAAGATCGGGAACAATGGAGTGGTCACTATCTTCTCGCAGAATCCCGAAATCGGCCAAAATGTAAAAACAGCCATGCCGATGATTGTGGCGGAGGAACTGGATGTTGACTGGGGCCAGGTGCTCGTAGAACAAGCCCCGCTGAATACGGAGAATTTTAACCGGCAAGTAGCCGGTGGAAGTCAGTCCATCCGGCAGGAATGGAAAGCGCTTCGCACAGCAGGAGCAACTGCCAGACGCATGCTCTTGGAGGCGGCAGCACAACAATGGAATGTTCCGGTATCGGAGCTTACCACCGACAACGGCACCATCAAACATTCATCCGGCAAAACTATAGGATATGGTGAAGTGGCCTCGCTGGCTGCCGCACTGGAAGTACCTGAAGAAATCCAACTAAAAGACCCGAAGGATTTTAAACTCATTGGTAAACCAACCAAAAATGTTGATGGCAAGAAAGTAATTAAAGGAGAACCCGTATTTGGTATTGATACTAAGCGTGAGGGCATGCTTATCGCGATGATTGTTCATGCCCCGGCTTTTGGTATGCGGCCCAAATCCGTTGATGATCGTGAAGCCCGCGCAATGTCGGGTATTAAAGATGTATTTACCATCAACTCGTTCCCGGAAGGTGTAGAGCGGCAGTGGGCGGATGTAAGTGCCTTCCCGGAATTGGTAGTTGTGGTTGGTAATAGTACGTGGGAAGTAATGAAAGCTAAAAAAGCACTCAAAATTGAATGGGAAGCTACTTCGAAGTTGGAAAGTACCGATGACTATGAAAAAGCACTGACTGAACTATTAGAGAAAAAAACTGATGAACCTGCCCGGAAAGATGGAAACCCGGATGAAGCGTTTAAGAAGGCAGCGAAAGTAGTTGAACACATCTACAGTGCACCATTCCTCGCCCACAATACGTTGGAACCTATGAACTTCTTTGCGCATGTTACAGCTGACCGGGCCGAACTGCTTGGCCCGATTCAAACCCCGGCTGCACTGC
This sequence comes from uncultured Roseivirgaceae bacterium, assembly GCA_964597075.1. Taxonomy (GTDB): domain Bacteria; phylum Bacteroidota; class Bacteroidia; order Cytophagales; family Cyclobacteriaceae; genus UBA2336. The sequence continues at coordinate 1,134 of CAZQXC010000112.1, forward strand.
GCACTTCCGTATCCCGTGTGTTAAACCTTCCAGAAGAAAATGTTACAGTTGATATGACCCGGCAAGGAGGCGGGTTTGGACGTAGGTTATATGGAAATTTTGGTGTAGAGGCAGCCGTAATTTCAAAAAGGATTAATGCACCCGTTAAGTTGATTTATACCCGTGAGGATGATATGACACAAGGCACCTACCGGCCAGCCTATAAGGTAAAATACTCAGCCGCACTCGATAAGGATAATAACCTGATCGGTTTGAAAATTCGCGGTGCTGGCATTCATGAAAGCCCGGTGTTTGCCAATCGTTTTCCTGCTGGTGCAGTAGATAACTACCTGGTAGAAAACCATACGCTTGATTCGAACATCACAACAGGGGCATGGCGCGCACCCCGTTCTAATTTTATAGCCGTTGCCGAACAAAGCTTCCTGGATGAAGTAGCTGAAGCAGCCGGAAAAGATCCGATTGATTTCAGGCTTGAACTGCTTGAGCGTGCTGCTACCAAACCGGTGGGCGAGCGTAACGATTATGACCCGGCACGGTACGCAGGTGTGCTGAAACTTGTTCGAGAAAAATCGGGATGGAACGGACAGAAAAATGGATTGAGCCGTGGAGTATCCGCTTACTTCTGCCATAATTCATACGTGGCGCAGGTGGTTGACCTGGAGTTGAATGATGGTAAACCGCTCATTCAAAAAGTTTGGTGCGCGGCAGATTGTGGTATTGTGGTCAATCCGCATGGCGCCCTTAATCAAATAGAAGGTTGTGTTGTTGATGGAATAGGACACACTCTATTAAGCGCCATGACTTTTAAAGCGGGTGTACCTGATCAAAACAATTTCCATAATTATAAGTTAATACGAAATAGTGAAGCGCCACGTGAAATTGAATGTTTCTTCGTTGAAAACGGAATTGATCCAACCGGCTTGGGTGAACCCGGTTTACCTCCCATCGGGGCTGCGCTGGCCAATGCCTTATATTCAGCAACCGGAAAACGTTTACGAACACAGCCTTTTGCTCAAACGGATCTGGTAAACATTGAACGAATGTGATTTTTCGATTTTTGAGTAATGTATTTTTCGTCTTTACCTGTTTTCTGTTAACACTCTCCCTGATTCAAGGTTGCGGTCAGTCAAACACTGACCGCAACGCTTCCAATAAATTCACCCATTACTTCCGGCAAGGCGAACAGCTTTATAGCTTGCATTGTAGCAATTGCCACCAGACCAATGGAGCCGGATTAGGCCGCGTATATCCACCCTTAAATAAATCGGATTTTATGGAGAAGAACTTTGAACAGGTACTTTGCCTGATTCGAAATGGAGTGGATGGCGAGTTAATCGTAAATGGCGTACAGTACAACCAGGCCATGCCCGGTGTACCCACGCTCACCAACCTGGAAGTTGCTGAAATTGCCACTTACATTTATAATGCATGGGAATACCAGCGGGGAATCATTGACGTTAAAGAAGCAGATAAAATTTTGAATGCATGTGGAGCACAGTGAGTAGGTATCGTTTGTTAAAATTCCTGATACATTTTTTCATTTTTTTCCCGCTATTAAGTTTCGCACAAAAAAATGCCTTTAATGAAGGATTGGCTTTAGAACAGGCTTTCAAAACTGAGGAGGCTCTTGAAGAATTTGAAATGGCTATCCGGGAAAATCCAAATCACCCAAAAGCCTATACACACGCCAGTCGCATGTTATCGAATATCGGTGGACGTATTCCTATGACCAACATGGAAGACAAACGAAAACACCTGGAAAAAGCCCGCAGGTATGCAGAGAAAAGTATTGAACTAAGCCCCGATAATCCGGATGCCCGGCTGGCGCACATTATTTCATTAGGGTTGTTGTCCGAAATTTCAAGAAACCCACGTGAAAAAGTATTGGATGCCAAACTCATCCATGGGGAGGCAAAAAAAATTATTGAACTCGATTCCCTTTACGGAGAAGCGTATTTTGTTTTGGGCAAATGGCAATTGGAGTTATCGCGGTTAAACTGGCTGGAGTTACTGGCCTGCAAATTATTATTTGGGGGCCTGCCAGAAGAAATTTCTGAACAAGCTGCGCTGGAGTATTTTAAAAAAGCTTTATCAATTAATCCGAACAGTATACTATACCTGTTTGGACAAGCATCGGTGTTTGCCGATTTAAGTGAAAAAGAGAAGGCTATTGCTATACTTCAAAAAGCGTTGAAACTTCCATTAGCAGAACCGGATGATGAGCAGCGGAAAGAACGGTGCAAAAATTTACTGACCGAGCTTCAAAAATGAAGTTAGCGGGATTTTTACGCAATCACTACTTATCTAATCCACATAGGATATTATTTGATTCCATAGTACTTTCACCTTATAAAGTCATGAAAGAACTTAAAACCATAGTAGAAGCATTCCGAAAAGTTGATTTTTCACAACGGAAGGCAGCCTTGGCTACAGTGGTTAAAGTCAGGGGTTCATCCTATCGGAGTCCGGGTGCGCGCATGCTCATTACCGATGATGGAAAATGGGTGGGCTCCATTAGCGGGGGCTGCCTGGAAGGTGATGCACTGCGCAAGGCCAGGCAAGTGATGGCCGATAACCAAGCCATGGCCGTTACGTATGATACCCGTGAAGAAAGCAACCAAAACCTGGGTATAGGCCTGGGGTGCAACGGTGTCATTGATGTTCTGATTGAGCCGGTTTCAAAGGAAAAAGCAAACACGGTAAAGCTCTTTGAAGCCATCATTGCACAAAATGTACCAGTAGCCTTTGCTACATGTTTTTCCGGGAAATTTGCAGGGGAAAAATTAGTGCTGGACAACACCGCTAATGTGATTGAGAAATTCGCTTCCGATCAACTCAATAATTTTGTCGTTAAAGAGTTACAGGGTGTGTTTGAAAATCATAGAAGTGAAACAAAAATCTTTGGTGACCATGAAGTTTTTATTGAACTGATTCAACCCAATATTAATCTAATCATTTTCGGTGGTGGGTTCGATGCCCGTCCGGTGAGCGTCATGGCTAAAGCCCTTGGTTGGGAAGTTCAGGTAACTGATGAATGTGTGGCCCACATTGCTCCCGTTTTCTTTCCAACCGCGGATAAGTTGTCCCTTTGCCAGCGCAATTTTATTGATCGCGATTTTGTCATCACTCCCTATACAGCCTGTGTGTTGATGTCGCATAATTACGAGTACGACAGAGATGTTTTAAAGAAGATTATCGCCACGGAAACACCATACATTGGTATGCTCGGTCCACGTAAGCGCTTCGATAAAATGCTGGAGGAGTTTCAAAAAGATGGTCTTGTGTTAACTGCGGATCAGCTTCACCGGATTCATTCCCCCATCGGACTTGACATAGGCGCTGAAACACCTGATGAAATTGCCCTCTCAATGCTGGCTGAGATTCAAAGTAAATTTGCCAACCGCTCCGGAGGATTTTTGAAGTACCGATCAGGCCCTATTCATCATCGCGATACGAAAACTGATCAGATATTCAAACAAGTATTGCTTACGCATTCAGGGAGTTCGCAACGTACAAACGGATAGTCAAACAGTATGATTACATCGCAACATAACGCGATAAGCATCATCATATTGGGTGCAGGTTCCTCGTCACGCATGGGCCAACCCAAGCAGCGGATAACGCTTAATGGCTACCCCCTTTTGGCGCAAGCTGTGATTACAGCGAAAAACTCGGCAGCCAGCCACGTGCTGGTTGTATTAGGAAGCGGAGCAGTAGAAAATAAACAGGTTATTGAAAACCTTGGTGTTGAAATTGTATTCCATGATGGTTGGGCGGAAGGAATGGGCAGTTCACTGAAAAAAGGATTAACTAGCTGCCAGGAAAAATTTCCGGAAACACAAGCCATTTTGGTTATGGTGTGCGACCAGCCCAGCATTACCACCCAGCACTTGAATACTTTAATGGATACCTATACGAAAACCCAAAAGTCTGTGGTGGCTTCACATTATGCTTTAACACTAGGGGTACCGGCCGTTTTTGATGGTTCTCTTTTTCCTGAAATTCTTCACATGGCAAATGATCAGGGTGCCAAGAATATTATATTAAACAATCAGGCCAAACGGGTAGCCATTGATCTGCCCGGTGGAGAAATTGACTTGGACACTCCGGAAGATTTAAAACGTTACCGGGAACAGGATGAGCATACCTGAATGATGCGCCAAACTAAATACACTTGTCGATTAAAAAGCGACACTTATCTTTGACGCTTTATGAAATTAATCTTTTTGTTGCTGCTGATAAGTACAGTTCAGCAGGTTTTTTCCGACCCCTATCATACGTTTACGGATAATGGAAAAGTAGGTCTTAAGAACCAACAGGGTACCATTGTTGTGCCGGCCCAATATGAAGCACTGGGCTGGAGTAATGGTACATTTTCAGTTGTGGAAAATAAAACCGGATACAAATTAGATGGGCAGTGGGGACTTATCACCATTTCAAATCAACGTATAACACTACCGGAGTACGCTTCATTAGTTCCCGGAGACAATAGCCTACTGATCGCCAGTAAACAATCACCATTATCCTTTCGCATAAGCAGTGGGTGTATAAACCTTGCGGGCAAAGCAATTATTCCTTTTCAATACTCCGGCATCCGCATCCACCATATGCGCGCGGTAGTTTACACGCTGGATGGAGGAGTGTTGAAATACGGAATGATAGGTTTAGATAATAAATTACTCATCCCGCAAGTTTATCAAAATATTTACCCCTTGGGAAGCTTACGTTTTGGCGTACAAAACTTTCAGCATAAAACAGCTTTGTTTTCAGAAGCCGGAAAACAAATCACTGACTTTGTCATTGACAGTATTTCACCAATACAAAATAACCTGGCCATTATCTACCAGAATGGAAAACAAGGACTCATAAACCGTGACGGCATCATTATTAATGAACCTACGTACCGGGAAATAAAAGTTGATAGTGGAGTTCCTGAGGGACGTGTGTCCAATGAATGGACTATTCTAACGGCCACTAATGGCTTTATTAAAAAATTGGAGGCGGATTCCTTGTTGTCTCTTGGAAATAATCGACTCAAAATTTTAACAGCAAGCGGAGTACAGTTATCAGATCTTGAATTCAACATCCTTGAAACTCCAAATATCTCCCAGCTTCAATCGTATCGTTTTGGATTGGCCGAGTTCATGCAAAAACAAAAAGTGGGTGTACTGAGGGAAGATGGATCGGTATTGCTCCCGGCCACCTTTGATCGTATTCAAGTCGAACAGGACTACATTTTAACCTCAAGCTCAACCCTAGGAAAAACTACATGGGCTTTGTATTCTTTAGGTGGTCAACGCCTAACCAGCAAAGCATACGATTTAATTGAACCCTTTAACGGATCATTTTATCCAGTTCGAAAAAACGGATTTTATGGAGGTGTAGACCGACTCGGAAATGAAATTATAGCCTGCACCTACGATAGCCTGTTGAATGGTTATGAAAATTTAGTGACTGTAAAATTCAGGGGTGCTTTTGGCATTATTACCCTGAATGAAGAATGGAAAATTATACCGCAGCCCAATCCGATTAAAATACTAAATACAGAACGTTACTTTGAGTTTGCGGATAACGTAACGTTTCTAAAGTCCATCACAGGCTCAATCGTTTATTTCACCACTAATTCATTTGAAATTTCTGGAGAGAATCTTATTGAAAGAACTTCATCCGGAGGAAAGTGGACAATTAATTTAAACGGACAAATCATTCATCGCGAAGAGCCTCATGACGAACGTAACGAAAAAATTTATCCATCAAGTGAAGGATTACGCGGCATTAAGAAAAATGGAAAGTATGGATTTATCGATGATAGGGGAAGACTTCGAATCGCCAATCGATATGAAGATATACTTCCCTTTCATGAAGGATTAGCCGCTGCAAAAATCAGAGGAAAGTGGGGCTTCATTAACCGGGAAGATAAGATTGCCATTCAACCAGCTTTTGAGGAAGTGGCTTCTTTTAAAGACGGTTATGCGCGGGTAAAACAACATGGGAAATATGGCCTGTTGAAAAAGGATGGGCAAATGGCACTGGACGCCAGGTATGATCAAATTAACGTTCAACATAACGGAAGAATATTGATCACCTCCGAAAAGTCTGTAGGTCTTGCTGATGCTGCAGGAAATATTTTGCTGCAGCCGAAATACGAATCTGTTCAGGATCTTAATACTGGTTATGTTATTGTAAAGCAAAATAGAAAGTACGGTTTAGTTACTCTTCAGGGTGTAAGCACCATTCCCCTGCAATACGATTTATTGCTTTTTGAAGCCACGAAGAATGTATTCTTCGGATTGAAGAAAAGTGAATTCCTGGAATTGAAATTATGATTAACTCCTGCACGCTCCATGGTATCCACAAGGAAGCCACCATCCCGCAGATTGATTACTTAACCTGACAATAAAAAGTTAGGTCTAATAGAATTTAAAAAGAAAAGGCCTTCCGGCCCTTTCAATATTAATATTATTGAATTAATCTTTCTTAGGAGCATTGCTCGGTCCTTGGCCTTTTCCGGAGTCCGAGATAGCCTGACGCATACCTGTATCGGCCTGAACGTTTTGCATACGGTAATAATCCATCACACCTAAATTACCCTTGACAAATGATTCAGCAATAGCTTTTGGAATTTCTGCCTCGGCTAAAATTACTTTGGCACGGGCCTCCTGTGCTTTCGCCTTCATTTCCTGTTCCTCCGCAACAGCCATCGCCCTGCGTTCTTCGGCTTTAGCTTCAGCTACTTTTAAATCGGCAGACGCCTGATCAATCTGCAGTTTTGCACCAATGTTTGCGCCCACATCTACATCCGCAATATCAATAGAAAGAATCTGGAAGGCTGTTCCCGCATCCAATCCGCGCGACAATACTACTTTTGAAATTTTATCAGGATTCTCCAACACCTCTTTGTGTGATTTTGCAGAACCAATAGCCGTTACAATACCCTCACCCACACGGGCAAGAATGGTATCCTCACCGGCACCACCCACCAACTGCTGAATAGCTGCACGAACAGTTACACGCGCAATGGCAATAAGTTGAATACCATCTGCCGCAACTGCTGCAACTTTTGGTGTTGTGATCACTTTTGGATTAACCGAAATCTGTACGGCCTGAAATACATCGCGACCAGCAAGATCAATTGCTGTCGCTTGTTTAAAGTCCAGGTGAATGTTTGCTTTTTCGGCCGAGATTAATGCCCGTATAACATTAGGAACATTACCACCCGCCAGGTAGTGTGTTTCCAATTCTGTTGACGTTAATTTCAAACCAGCCTTTGTTGCTGTAATTAACGATTCAACTATAACCCGTGGCGGAACCTTACGAATGCGCATGAATACGAGCTCGAATAACCCCACCTGAACACCACTAAACAACGCAGTGATCCACAGGTTAATAGGTACGAAGTAGAGAAAAATGAAAAACAGGACAATTCCTGCGAAGACCATA
>CAZQXC010000113.1:0-3383 GCA_964597075.1 uncultured Roseivirgaceae bacterium
AGCAGTTGATCGACTCGCTAGAGCGGTTGGAAGGACGGTTGGACGAGAGCAGCAAAGGATAAATTCCCCTGAACCAAAGGCCTTGAGCACAAGGGAGCAGCTTTTGACGCGATGGGAGCAGTATTCGGCGGGGTTGCCCTCGGCGAGTTTGGAGCTAAGAGTGGCGCAGCGGGCGTTGCGGGATGGGTGTTCGGCTAAGGAAGTGGCACTGATGCTAGTGGCGGGGGGTGTGGTGGTGAAGCAGATTAATGACAGGCAGGGCAAAAAAGAGGCGATCGCATTTGCCCTGCACATTGTGACCATAGCTAGTCAGCGGCAGCCTCAGCAGGTTAAGGCTTTGGGCTATGGCGAGGGGCTTGAGATGTAAATTGGCCACTGTGCGAAGGCAGGTGTTCCTCGTATGATGCTTTTAAAAATGTAGAGATTGGCATCCAAAATGGCTAACACCTCGAATGTGAAGCTAACAATCGCATTCATCGATCTAGATTGGGAGGAGGAGGAGAAGGAGACCGAGGCTCAGCGGCTTCTGGCTGAGATGTTTGAGCTGAATGAGGTTGCAAATGTCTATCGCCCTCTTGACCCTCACCCGCCTGAGGGCAATAAGGCGCTGGGAGGGTTTTTAGTAGGGCTGTTGACAGCTGAGGTAAGCGCAGGTAATGCGAAAAAGCTATGGGGCTTTTTGGGCGATCGCTTGTCCGGATGTGCCCTACAGCAGCCCAAGGAGGGAGGTAACAGCCGGGAGTAGTTTATTGAGTGCTTCTGCCAGCTTCGCTGCTTCGGGCAAACTGGATGTGATTCCCCGGAGAACCATCATGGCTTGATCAGCAAGCTTTCGTTTCTGGGGGTCTGCTGGGGTTGCACCCGCTTCAGTCAAAATCTGGACTTGCTCTAGCGCCATCTGTTTCTTCTCATTGCTGATTTCTGGAGACTGAGTGATCAGCTCCTGAAGCTGAGTCAAAATCTGCTTTAATTCGTCTGTGTTGGGGTTAGAGGCTGTTGGCAGATGACGAATCGAATTTCTAACTGAATGGCTGTAGTTTTCTACTACTAGGTCGCTGATGGCATCACCTGCAACTGCCGTGTTGCCTTGTCCTGAGTTAATGGGCAATTTGCTGTCGTGGATATTGCCAATACTAATGTCTCCTCCTCGATTCACAAAGGCGAGACTTCTCCCTAAAATCAAGAGAAGTCCAATAATAGCCAGCCCAAAGGTGGCAATGCTGGAATAAAAGAATGCCTGTGTCTTAAAGTATTCCTGATCGCCTTGTTGATAAAGAGCTGGCAGGGGCTTTGCCATCTCTTGTACTTGGCTTTGTAGCTGAGTTTCTAATTCTGTAATTTTCGCTACTATTTCGTCGAGGCTAGCCGGGTCACAGCCAAAAAATGCGGCATCGTCGATTGAGGGAAGATTTCCAAAGGGGTCTAGATTAGGCAAATTTGGTCGATTTTCGCAGCTTTTCTGGTCATTTTTAAGACTGCTGATTTCTAAACCACGTTGACCTTGTAATCTTCCTATTTCAAACTCGATTGAGTTGACTCGTGAGCTAATTGAATTTAATCGACTTTTGTAATGGAGGTGTCCGATCAGGGAAGCTCCAAACAAAATAACTCCAACGATGGCAATGATTTTGCCGCTACGTTCCAAGTTGTGAGCAGTTTTTGTATCCATGACTAACTGGGGGGAGGGGTTGATCGGGTGTAGTATTTGCGACTTAAAATAGCTAAATATATACTTAATGGTTTCTGCTAACCCTGGTTTAGGATTTTGAGTTGAGCGATTCTTATGCCATATTGACGCAGCATACACTTAAAAGTGCCAGGAGGAAGGTACACTCAAGGATACTATTAGAATCTGTGTCTTTGAGGAGGTAAGGTAGATGAGCCGCAGAGTCTTACCAGGCTCAGAGGTAGCCGTTTACAGTTTCTCATGTCTTCATTCCAAACGGCTTTGTTGCATAATGCTTTCGAGGTACTTTGTTAGATTGGCTGAGGATGTAAGCGAGATTTCTGAACATAGCTCAATTGGAGATTTAGAGGACTAATTTATAACAATTAAAGACTACGGAGAAGTGATTTCTCTAACGGGAGATCGCTGTCCAGTGAAATGTAATTGCTGGGTTGCAGTGTTCAACCCAATTTATCAGATCGAGGCAATCATAAATAAAGAAGTCCTTATTACTTTTCTCAACTCAAATTTGGAGAGATGTATTTCTACTTCCCTTCGACGCAATATAAATCCAGAAGTTTCGAGAAGAAGTATGAGAGTATTCTCGGTGACGATCTCTCCCCCACCTGTTTGCAATCACCTTGCTCTTTGCAAGAAAGAAGTATCGCATCCGGTTTTATCAATTCATGAACGATCGCCCTTTGCTATTGCTACGCTCAACCTGCTTTATCTTTCTCAAATAATTGAAAAATTTATTGGGAAGAGCATTCTACAGTTGCTCCACTTCCTACATCCTTGCATCCACTTATTACGAACCATCTACCTTCTAAAGTGGGCTCGTGAATTAATCTTGAACGATTTATCACTGGAGAATCGTATCTATAGCAATAGTCAACTCGTTGACGAACATTTTGGTCAAAACCGGCATCAGAATTCCATCTAGTTCTCAACGGCCACAAATTCATAAAGTGATCTGCTCCTGCCCAAAAAAGATCTTGAACATGATCCGGTGAATACCCATACCAATTAAATCCAAAACCATCCAAATCATCCTTAAATTCTTCTTCTACCCCACCCCTTGGAGTACTTCTTCTAAGTAAGAGCTTTCCTTCTCTAGGCATAAATATTGGATTTATACCTATTCTTTCACTGCCGTCTGGTAATAATTTCGGGCCATCGAGTCTATATTTTTCATGTTCTAAAGTTATAGGGGATTCATACAATCTTCTTGGTTTATACCAAATCATAGGAATAGGGTCATTTTCGCGATGTCCTGTAGGGAGTGGACATCTTCTTCGAGGGTGAAGCTGTTGTACGACACCACTGATCGCTGCTGCGCCTGGGGCTGATGAAGGTAAAGTCCCTTGGGAAGGAGGCGATGGTGTAGAAGATGTGGAAGGATCAGATACTGGAAGTTGAACTTCTGGTGGACTGATTGGCTCTGCCCCATGCTGAAGTTGGCGAGCTGCACCACCTTCTTCAAAAGCTGGGCTTAGTTCGGCACGGGGAGAATCAGGACTTGAGGAACTACCGCGGCTACGGCTTAATTCACCTGAATCTGTAACTGTACTGCGACGCGGTAATCTTGTTGATGTACTAGGAGATCTTCTTCCTGAAGAGCTACCGCTAGTTGAAGATGTCGTTGTAGAAGTTAAAGAACTTGTCCTGGGTTGACTGGGAGTAGAAGCGGGAGCAGAACCTGACTCTGAAGATGCAC
>CAZQXC010000113.1:3483-8254 GCA_964597075.1 uncultured Roseivirgaceae bacterium
CAGGTATTCGGTGTACACCAGACACTTCACCTCGTCCACTTCCTTCTGCTGCAGAACCTGACTCTGGAGATGCACCAGGTATTCGGTGTACACCAGACACTTCACCTCGTCCACTTCCTTCTGCTGCAGAGCTTGTTCTTCGAGGTGGTGGAGTCGGTTCTGGTTCTGAGGTCCGAGATGTGGCTCTTCTACGTGTTGAATATCTGCCGATTTCTCCAGCAACAATATCAAAGAAAATACTTCTTGGATCAGTTAGATTTGTTGCAAGTCTGTCCATGAACTGTTCTACTGTTAATGCCTCTTCAGAACCGCGCAGATGGTCAAAGAGAGCTCGAGCAGTCAAGTGAAGCGTTGACGCGCCGCGTCCTGCAGCTATATGAACGACGATCCTATGAATAACCTGTTGACTGAGAGATGCGGCTGTAGGAGTTCTTAAGATTCTTGCGGCAATTGCGTTGCCGAATCTCCCACCAAGATAAGAAAGGACAAGAACTATGAGTGCATCAAAACTAATCCCTGCCCAATCAATTTGATCACGTAGTCCTAACTCCACTTCTACTGCTTGCTCAAGAACTGCTCCGGTAGTCGTAGTTCCTGTCGTGATGAGAGCTCCGCCAAGGCCACCAGTTGCTGTTGTAGCCATAATGCCTACAGCTATGTAGGAAACATCACGAGTAGTTTCTAAATTTGTGACAACGCTTTCAGCACCAAGTCTCGTTTGGTCAAGATACCTATTCCAGACTCTAATAGCGGAATTATAGGCTGGGACAAATTGCTCTGCATGGGAAATTACATCTCTATAACCTTCATAAGTCCGTAAACGTAACGCATGAGCAGCCTCTGAAAAGTGCCTGCGTGCGGTATCAAAAATTTCTGAACCCGGCATTTCAACCCCTGCTGCCCTATCAGAAAAAGTAGCTACGGCCTCATGCAAGAAATCTTTGAGGAAACTTCCACTATCTTCAGGCTCTATGACTCTGCCACCTAAACCCCTTTCTACTACAGCCCGTCTTCTCCCAAATCGAACATACGTAATGTAATCGGAAATTGCTTCATGTCCCGTATTCAACCTTCCTAAAAGATCTCTCAAAAGTCGACTAAAGAAAATATGCGTTTGCTCAGCACTCATTTCTTGAGATCTACCATTCGCCGTAATGATGTATCTCCCTCTACGAGAGCGACCCAACTCTAACTGAGTTTGAATTGTAGAGGCTTCGTTTGTGACTTTTGTAATAGTAGAAACAACTTGGTTATGGGATTTGAATTTACCATGTGCATCATAAGTTTCCGAATCAAAATCAGCCTTTTGTCGCGGCTTTTTTCCTGTTTGCTGAATTACATGAACCAACTCATGAGCCAATAATCTTCTTCCTTCAAAAGAGTTGGGATTGTATTTCCCGAAATTAAAATAGATATTATTTTTACAGGTAAAAGCTTGAGCACCTAAATCTTGACTCATGCTCGCAGCTTCGTTGTCTACATGAACACGTACTTGCTCAAGGTCAGTGCCAAGTGCAGCTTCCATAAAGCTACGAGTGTCTGAATCAAGTCCTTGGTTCGATTTGGTAAAGTTTCTACTTTTGACAGAATAGCCAATAGGTTTTTGCATTATTTGACTGGCGATGCGATCAGCTTCTTGCTCATAGACATTGCCCGGTTCACTAATACTCAATTTTGTTTGTATTGGCAAAGATTTGATAGTTGCATGGGGGTGAGCATTCTGCTTCCGCTGACACTGCTCACATTCCCCTCCCGCAACTGTCTGCCGCCCACATCCACACTTCCTCTGCAACACTCCACCCCGCGATAACGGTGATGCCGTTGGCGCTTGTTGCTGAGTTTGAGACACAGACTGACGTTGCATAGTTATCTCCTGGCTAGAGGATAAGCCTCAGAATTCAGTGAATCAAGATCGAACGGGTCACAAAAATCCAATTCATTAATCGGGCGATCGCACTTCTTCAACTCCGTCCGCACCGCCGCCAACACCAGCGGCATCGTCACCGCCGTCTGCGCCTTCGCCGCCTGAAACGCCGCATTCAGCACCACATTGTGAATATTGCCCCCCGTCAGGTTAAACCGAGCCAGGTGCTCATAATCTAGCCCCTCCGTCGGCGTCTCTGGCGGAAACGCCCCCTGCCAGATCGCCTTACGCTCTGGCAGACCCGGAAACGAAAAATTGATCACAAACCGCAGGCGGCGCAAAAAAGCCGTATCTAGCGAACTCTTGAGGTTAGTCGCCAAAATCGCCAGCCCCCGGTACGACTCCATCCGTTGCAGCAAATAGTTAATCTCAATATTCGCATAGCGATCGTGGGAGTCTTTCACCTCGCTGCGTTTGCCAAACAGCGCATCCGCCTCATCAAAAAACAGCACTGCCCCCCCATCCTCCGCCGCGTCAAACAGCCGCCGCAAGTTCTTCTCCGTTTCGCCAATAAACTTACTCACCACCGCCGACAGGTCGATGCGGTACAGATTCAGCCGCAGGGCGTTGGCAATCACCTCAGCCGCCATGGTTTTGCCCGTGCCGCTATCCCCCGCAAACAGCGCATTAATGCCCAACCCACGATTCATGCGGCGGCGAAAGCCCCACTGGTTATATACCTGATGCCGCTGACTCACCTGGTCGGCCAATTGGTGCAGCAACTCTAGCTCCTCCTCTGGCAGCACAATATCTTCCCAGGTCGCCTTGGGCTCAATCGGCTGCGCCAGGGCATCTAGCCGAGGCCGAGACACCGCTAGGCAACCATCCCACAGCTGATCGTGAATGGGGGGCGTGATATCTGCTGCCTCTGCGAATACCGACTCCGCCACCTGCTGAATCTCCGCCAGGTTCAAACTAAACTGAGCCGCCAGCAGCGCCGGGCTGTGCTCCGCAGAGTCTCCCAGTGCCATAGCCCAGGCATTCTCTTGCTCTGCCGCCGTCGGTTTTCTCACCTCTATCGCAATTGCGGCTCGCCCCAGATTGCGCTGCTGGTCGAGGGTTGCCAAAAAAATCAACCCATCGCTGCGGGCCAAAAACCGCTGTAACACCGATAGTTGCCCCGCCGTGGCCGACGACAGATCGGCATTTTGGGCATCTAGATACAGGGCCAGGGGCAACAGCAAACTCTCTCGCTGCCAGAGGCGGGCGATGCTTTCTAGATCGCTCACTGGGGCAGGCAGCAACTCCAGCGGCAGGCGATACAAATAGCGCCCCAGCGCCTCCGCCACCTGGCGGGCCACCAGCTGCTGGCTGAGGTCATTCGTACCCAGCAGTTGCACAACGGGTAAAGCGCGATGCCCCGAGGGCCGGGTCATCTGCCCTAGAACGGTCTCGGCCATCGCCTGCTGGGAGGGCGGCAGTTCCACCGCATCCAGGTCAGCCTCCAATGGCACCAAAAACGGGGCTAGGCGATCGTCTAGATTGTTCAAACCTTTCAGGTAATTGACAATGCGCTCATCAATTTGCAGGGGGCTGGTGGTCAGCGATTGGGCCGCCGGTTGATGAATTTGAATGAGTTGCCAGTAGCGCAGGGGGCGATCGGCAGAGAGCGCATCCCAGGCGGGCTGGTCAAACAGCGACAGGGCCAGGGCAAAGGTGGGTTGAGGCTGCTTGGGCGGCAGATTGGCACAGAGGGTCGGAACGTGAACATCTAGCTCCATGGCGGCACAGAGCAGCAGAATATCTTGCTCAAAGGGCGATAGCCCCAGCCGCCGACTGAGCAAAATGAGCGCTGGCGGCGGCTCGGTGGCAGCGGCCTGGGCCATTGCCTGGGCTGCCTGGGCAACCTTGATTTGGTCAATCTTGGCCAAAACCTCTGGCAGCGAGTCGACCTGGCGATTGGCGGTGCGGTGTTGCACAATTTTCCACCCCAGCCGCAGCCGCAGCCAGCTCAGGGCTGCCGCAAGGTACTGGTCATTGTGGTGCTGCCATCGGTCTTGCTCGGTCATGGGGAACCTGCCTCTGGCGATGGGGTTGATGAGGGTGAAACCAGGCTAGGGGGTGCGATCGCTTCTAGAGAAACCCCGGAGCTATCCACCCCGTCTAGGCGCAGCATGGCAACCCTACCGGGACTGGGTATCTCTTCCAGCAGAAAGGTGAGCTCGTTGGTCGGCTGCGATCGCGGTTGGGCCTGAAGGCAAAGCACCTCTGAAACCAATTTATCAGACCCCGTTGGATGCACCAGTAAAACCGCCGCCTGCTCTGGCAACACGGTTAGGCTACAGGTCACCCTCAACACCAGCGACGCTACCTCTGAAGGCACCAAAGAGAGATCAAGAATCTGCGGAGCCAGCGCGATCGCCAGGCTGTTGCTCCACTGCTGAGGAACCGCCACCCGGCTGATCTCCACCGTCAGGCGGTAGAAACCCGCGACCCAATGGGGAGAGTCGTGGGGTTGCAATGGCCATTGCACCGTGAGGCTATGGCCGTTGCCTGGCGTCGCCTTCACCGTTTGATGGCAGTTGGTATCTTGCAAACTTTGGTAGCGCACGGTTACGCGATCGCCAGCCAAGCCCTGCCCCCGCAGGGTCAGCAAATCACCAGGCCGAGGGCTCCCCTGCGGATCTGAAGCTTGAATCGCTATCAGTCTTGGCCCAGACAACGCCACTGTATCCAAAGAAGTTGCCTCAGGCTGAGCATTCGAGTGAAGCTGAGGCTCAGCGCCGATTTGCTGGCCGACAATTAACACCACAGAGACCTGATAGGCCACCGAAATGCTGTAAGGAACGTGAAAAATACTCCACAGTTTTGACAGCTCCTCAGGGGTTAAAGGCTGAGGGATAATGC
>CAZQXC010000114.1:0-8125 GCA_964597075.1 uncultured Roseivirgaceae bacterium
CCATTCAACAGGCCTCCTACTATAACACTCCCATAGCTATAGAGCCGTTGGCTAATAGCCAATATGAACTGAGAGTAGGGAAGTCGGCTAAAATAATTTCAGGAACGTTTAATGAACCCCTTGAGGTCGATGGACTCACACTTTTGATTAAGCAAAAATCGGGAAGTGAATTTTATAAAGACAACTCATATTCTTTTGTTATCAATAGCCGTGATGTACTGCTGGATAATATTAGCAAAAATCTTACTGTGGAGCCCTTAAAATTTGAAGCTAACACCATTCGCGTATCGTATAAAGACAGCAACCCGTTTAAAGCACGCGACCTCGTAAATGGCATTGACTCTATCTATCTTGAATTTAGTCATACCCAAAAAAATCTGACAAACAAACAAAAGATTGAATGGCTAAGCAATGAACTAAACACCATTGAGAAACAAATGGAGTCTTACGAAACCTATTTTGAGAATTTTACCCTAACCAATAAAACCAGTAACCTGGAAAGTGACCTCAAAAAAACGATAGAATTGATTCACAAAATTGATTCACAGCGATTTGAAATCAATCGTAAAATTGTTGAATTAAATCAACTCATCGATGCATTAGCGAACCCCGAGCTTTTTCTCAAGCTTAATCAGCAAGCTATGTTTCCGGAATACCTCAACAAAAATCTGGAAAAACTTCATGAACTTTATTTTGAAATGGACAGAATGAAACTGTCGTACAATGAAAACACGTTTGCGTATAAACAAAAGCAAAACGAAATTGAAACACTACGTACCAGAGCGTTCAACCAACTTACTGAACTAAAAGCTGAATTACTCAAGAAGCAACAAGCGCTAAACCTATCAAAAAATAAACTAGAGAGTGATTTTGCTTCCATGCCCGATAAGAATACCCAGTTCAGTAAAAATCAACGCTTCTATAAATTGTATGAAGAATTCTACCTAACCCTCATGCAAAGCAAGTCGCAGTTTGAAATAGCCCAGGCAGGAAGTACTCCCGATTTTAAAATTCTTTCAACCGCTAACCTCCCAACTAAACCCATATCACCCAACCGGCCCATCATTTTCGGAATCGGGTTTGTAGCAGGTATTGTATTCACCATTTTTTTCATTGGATTGCTTTACTTGGCTAACAACAAAATAAACAGCCTGTATGAAATTGAAAGACTTCAGGTGCCGCTGTTGGGTGCCGTACCCGCTATTCGCAGCAGAAATGGCACCGGTCTTTATATTCAGGATCATCCCAAATCAATGGTCAGCGAGGCCATGCGAACCCTTCGCACAAACCTTGATTTTTTTAATATTCATTCAACAAAGAAAGTTATTGCAGTTTCATCCACCGTATCGGGGGAAGGAAAATCCTTTATCGCACTAAACCTTGGTGGGGTTATGGCTCTTTCCCATAAAAAAGTACTGTTACTTGATTTGGATATGAGGAAACCCAAGAGCAATACTTTTTTTAAAGACACTGATAAAAGTAAGGGCATGAGTACCATTCTGATCAGAAAAAATACCTGGGAAGAATGCCTGGCAAAATCACCTCTCCCTCAATTTGATTTTATTCCTGCAGGACCTCACCCGCCTAACCCATCGGAATTATTACTGAATGGCGAGTTCGCACAGCTGCTCAGCGAACTAAAAAAACACTACGACTATATTATCATGGACACTCCCCCGGTAGGAATTGTTACAGATGGTATTATGGCGATGAAGCATGCCGATATTACTGTTTATATCTTCCGGGCGAATTACTCCAAAAAGGACTTCATTGATAACCTGAACCGCATCATTCGTATCAATAAGTTTGAAAATATAACTTCCATCCTCAATGCAGTACCATCATCCTCTGAAACCGCATACGGTTACGGTTACTATGAAGAGCAAAAAACAAACTGGTTAACGTCAATTTTCAAGCGTGGTGCTTAATTGGTTCAGAAAGACAAAATCATCCGAAATAAGTAATTCCATTCTGGTTGATATTCATTCCCATCTCCTTCCGGGGTTAGACGATGGTGTAAAAACAATTGAGGAGTCTACCGAAATTATTGAACGTTTTGTTGCACTTGGCTATCAAAAACTAATCACAACACCGCATGTGATGAGCGATAGCTATCGCAATACCAGCGAAGGCATTCTGGCTAAACGCGATGAGCTTGTTGCTCATCTTAACGCAATGAATATTAAAATTGAAATTGAAGCTGCAGCAGAGTATTATCTGGATGAGGTATTCATGAAAAAAATAGAGCAAGGAACTCCCCTCCTGACCTTTGGTGATCAGTACTTACTGTTCGAGACCAACTTCATGACGGAGCCCCTTAACCTGAAAGAATTTATTTTTATGGCTTCAACCAAGGGATACAAACTTGTTCTTGCTCACCCGGAGCGCTACATCTTTCTTCAGCATGATTTTAACAAAGTAGAAGACCTGATAAATAGGGGTGTATACTTTCAACTAAATACATCGTCACTTACAGGCTACTATTCAAAAGAAGCACAACGCACCGCTCAAAAACTTGTTGAGCGAGGCTGGGTGCACTTTTTGGGCAGCGATTGTCATTCCTCTCAACACATTAATTTGTTACAACAAGTTCAATCCAACCGGCTCTACCAAAAAGCATTAACTTTGCCGCTACTGAATAACTCACTCTTAGGATGATTGCTGTAACAGGTGCCAATGGTTTACTGGGAAGTTTTGTAATCCGAAAACTTATTGATACCCATACGCCCTTTATAGCCCTAAAAAGAAAAACCAGCGATACCGCTTTACTGAACGATGTTGCCGATAAG
Organism: uncultured Roseivirgaceae bacterium; assembly: GCA_964597075.1. Taxonomy (GTDB): domain Bacteria; phylum Bacteroidota; class Bacteroidia; order Cytophagales; family Cyclobacteriaceae; genus UBA2336. The sequence continues at coordinate 2,790 of CAZQXC010000114.1, forward strand.
ATTACCTGGCGAGAGGCGGATCTTCTGGATCCGGAATCATTGCAAGAAGTACTTGTGGAAGCAACCGGAGTAATACATTGTGCAGCCATGGTGTCATTTAATCCACGCGATGAAGAAAAATTATTGTTGGTAAATGTAGAGGGTACTAAGAATTTGGTTAATGCTTGCCTGGTTCTTGGTATTAAGCGATTGCTTCATGTTAGTTCCGTTGCCGCACTGGGTCGACAAAAAGATCAAACTATAATTTCCGAATCCAATCTATGGAAAGACAGTCCGTTTAATACGGTATATGGAATATCAAAATATAAAGGTGAGTTAGAAGTTTTTCGTGGCCAGGAGGAAGGATTGAGTACTGTAATTGTAAATCCATCAGTAATCCTGGCACAGGGCGATTGGGAGAAAAGCAGCGCCAAACTTTTTAAGTACGCCTGGAAAGAACGACCATTTTATACGGATGGCTCCTTAAATTTTGTGGATGTGCGCGATGTTGCCAACATCATCCACCAACTATATTTCTCAACCCTTAGTGGCGAACGCTTTATTACCAGTGGCGGGACAACAACTATAAAAAACTTCTTTGATAAACTTTGCGCATTATTGAGTAAAAAGTCACCCGGTATTAAACTGTCAAAAGGCGTGCTGCAGGTAGTGGCAAAGCTGGAATTATGGCGCTCCCATATAACAGGCTCAGATCCGCTTATTACCCAGGAAACTGCCCGTTTGGCTGATTCTTTCTTTAGTTATGATAATCAGAAAATCATAAAAGCGCTCCAGTATCAATTTCAAACGGTTGACGATACCCTAACCTGGTGTGCGGAATTTTATCGAAAACAAATGGAATTAAAAAATTAAAATTGGTCGTAGCTTTGAGCTGATTTTTTTCTACCTTAGGAAAACCCATTAAGCACATGGCGAAAGAATTCCGTAAACGAGAGGACGAGGGCAATGAGCTGATCAGGCGTTTCGAAGACCACCTGCGAAAAAAGAAAACCGAGTTTTTTGATTTGGATGCTTACGAAGAAATCATTGATTTCTACATGCTTCGTTCCAAGCATCAAAAAGCACTCAGTGCCGTTAACCTCGCCATTGATCAATATCCCTATTCCATCGAGCTGATCGTCATTAAAGCACAAATCTTGTCTCACCTGGAAGAGTATGATGAAGCCCTTGAGTTGCTTGATTATGCAGAAAATCTCCAACCCAACGATTCAGAAATCTTATTTACCAAAGGATCAATTTTTTCTGTTCGTGCAAAATATCCCGAAGCCATTGATTGTTACGAACGTGCATTGAACCTTACCGATGATAAAGATGAGGTGTACTATAACATCGGGCTGGCTTGGCAAAATTTAGAGAAATTCGATCAGGCTATTGAGGCGTATAAAAATGCAATTGAATTTAACATTGGCCATGAAGGTGCACTCTATGAATTAGCCTATTGCCTTGATGTGACCGGTAAGCTGGAAAGCAGCGTATCGTATTACAAGAAATTTATTGATGAAGATCCGTACTCCGCAGCAGCCTGGTATAACTTAGGCATTGTCTATAATAAATTAGGCATGTTCGATGAAGCCCTGAACGCCTACGACTACGCCATAACCGTAGATGACACGTTTGCTTCCGCCTACTTCAATATGGGCAACACCTACATGAACACGGGTGATCACACCAAAGCACTTGATTCCTTTAAGAAAACTGTAGAACTCGAAGGCCCAAGCGCTGAAGTCTATTGCTCCATTGGAGCAGCCTATGAGAGTCTTGAACAATATGATCTCGGACTGAAGTATTTTCAAAAAGCTACCAAGCTTGATAACATGTATGATGAAGCCTGGTTTGGTGCAGGCGCTTGTCTCGAAAAACAGGAGAAATGGTACCAGGCGCTTCATTTTTACAACAAAGCGCTGAAGCTGCATGTCGAAAATCCGGAATACTGGAAATCCATTGCACATGCCGAATTTAAGGTGGGAAACATCGTATCAAGCTTAGATGCCTATGAAGAGGCTGCCAAGCTTGACCCTCAAGACAAAGAAATCTGGCTAAACTGGTCATTCATTTATTACGAACAAGGTGATTACGAGAAAGCTATCGAAGTGTTGGCCCGTGGTTTTGATGAAATAGCCGCGGACGCTGAATTGTTTTACCGGATGACCGTGTACATGATAGAAGCAGGCCGATTTAAAGAAGCCTTCAATTATTTAGAAAATGCATTAATTTTGGACTTTGATTCACATGCCTCCTTGTATGAGTTTTTTCCCCAACTCGAAACACAAAAGGCATTGTTCAAGATTATAGAACAGTTTAGAAAAGAAAATAAGTAACTCAACGAACATTCATCACCTCTTCCCTCATCGAGCGGAATATTTTATATTTTAAACCAATTGTTTGTTAATGAATTATGAACTAAAAAATTTGCCCGAGCGTACCAAAAAGCCCAGGCAATACGGCTATACAATGGCCATGGATAAAGGACTTAGCGTTCGCGAAGCCGAAGATTTTATAAATACCTGTGGCGACCATGTGGATATTGTAAAATTAGGATGGGCCACTTCCTTTGTAACCCCTACGCTGAAAGAAAAATTAAAAGTGTATAAGGATGCAGGAATCCCTACCTATTTCGGTGGCACCTTGTTTGAAGCTTTTATTATTCGCGATCAGTTTGATGACTACCGAAAGGTATTGGACAAATACGATATGACCTTTGCAGAAGTATCGGATGGTTCCATAGATCTTGATCACGACAAAAAGTGTGACTACATCACCAGGCTTTCCGAACAGGTTACCGTGCTTTCAGAAGTAGGTTCAAAAGATGCCGACAAGATTATACCACCCTACATGTGGATTGACCTGATGCAAAAGGAGTTAGACGCAGGCGCATGGAAGGTTATTGGCGAAGCTCGTGAAAGTGGTAACGTGGGGTTGTTCCGTTCCTCCGGTGAAGTTCGTTCAGGTCTGGTTCAGGAGATTCTAACGAAAATACCGTTCGAAAAAATTATCTGGGAAGCGCCCCAAAAAGCACAACAGGTGTGGTTTATTAAGTTGTTGGGCGCTAATGTTAACCTGGGTAACATTGCCCCCAATGAAGTTATCCCGCTGGAAACCATTCGGTTGGGTTTACGGGGTGATACATTTTTGCATTTCTTAGGTATTGAACGAAAGGTGGACAAAAAAACACCACCTTTTTACGTTGACTGACGTTGAGGCGACCTAAAGATTATATTCTTCTGTATTTGAAGGGTTTGGCCATGGGTGGTGCCGATGTAATTCCCGGTGTGTCCGGTGGAACCATCGCCTTTATAACGGGTATTTATGAAGAGCTGTTAAGTTCCATCCGCTCCGTTGATCTCGATGCGTTTAAATTACTTCGCTCCTTCCGCTTTGTAGATTTCTGGCAAAAAATAAATGGTTCATTTCTTACTGTATTACTTGCTGGCATTTTAACCAGCTTGCTTTCATTAGCAAAACTTATGCACTGGCTGCTGGCTAATTATCCCATTCAGGTATGGTCATTTTTCTTTGGCCTGATTCTCATTTCTTCGCCTCTTATTTTACGCGAAATAAAAAAATGGCACGGTGGAATTATTTTCACCTTCGTCAGTGGTATTGTTATTGCCTACACCATCACAGTACTATCGCCTGCACAAACTCCGGATGATTTGTGGTTTATTTTCATTGCTGGCGCAATTGCTATTTGTGCCATGATTTTACCGGGTATTTCAGGTGCATTTATACTACTACTACTAAGTAAGTATGAATACATGATACTGGCTATCACCAAGATTAATATTCCCGTTATCTTAGTATTTGCGCTAGGTTGTATTGTGGGCCTGCTGAGTTTTTCCCATCTATTGAGCTGGACACTTAAACACTACCGCAATCCTGCATTGGCTTTATTGGGAGGTTTTATGTTAGGTTCCCTCAATAAAGTATGGCCATGGAAAGAGGTTATTTCTTTCAGGCTTGACAGTGCCGGAAAACAAGTTCCGGCAATTGATAAAAGTGTATTACCTTGGGACTTCCTTGCCAGAACCGGAAATGACCCTCAGATTATCCAGGCTATTGTAATGATGGCTCTTGGAGTTTTTATGGTGGTTTTGATTGAAAAGATTGCTGTCAGACTAAAAACTAAAATCTAAATGGAAAAAATCTTTGGGCTTATCGGTGCAACCGTTAGCCACTCATTTTCAAAGTCATATTTTGATGAGAAATTCTTCCGCGATGGTTTACGCGATTATCATTATGAATTGTTCCCGTTGGAAAAAATACAGGAAATTGAGGCACTTATTGCAACTACAAAAGGATTAAGTGGCTTGAATGTTACACTCCCCTATAAAGAACAAATTCTCAAGTACCTGGATGAAGTTGATCCGGCCGCTACAGAAATCGGAGCCGTTAATGTAGTGAAAATTCAGGATGGGAAATTGAAAGGATATAACACTGATTCCGCTGCCTTCTTTGAAACGCTTGAAAAATGGTTACCAAAAGACAAGAGTTTTAAAGCTCTTATTTTAGGCACAGGAGGTTCTTCCAAAGCGGTGCGTCAGGCGCTAGTGAAATTAAACATTCCTTACCGGACCATTTCACGCGATAAAAGCATGGGTGATCTCACCTACGATAACCTCAAAAAGGATTCCAGTATTCTGAAGGAGTCTCATCTGGTTATCAACACAACTCCATTGGGCATGTATCCTCAAACGGATGCCGTACCCCTCATTTCATTTGAATGCCTCACAAAAGACCATTACGTATACGACCTCATCTATAATCCGGCCCGCACGTTGTTTTTGCAAAAAGCAGAAATGCGCGGAGCTACTATCAAAAATGGTTTAGAGATGCTTCACGTACAGGCGGAGAAATCATGGCAGATCTGGAATAATTAATTTCAATTTGTTGTTGGTCAATGGTTGTTCGTCATATATATTATATTTCGAACAACTATCAACGAATAATCAGTAACGCATTTTGGATTTCAAACTCACCAGCGAATACATACCCACAGGTGATCAGCCCAAAGCTATTGATCAACTTGTAAAAAGTGTTGAGGGTGGTGAACCTCATCAAACCCTGTTGGGGGTTACCGGTTCCGGCAAAACATTTACCATTGCCAACGTTGTTGCCCAGACTCAAAAACCCACGCTTGTACTGAGTCACAATAAAACACTGGCCGCCCAGCTTTATGGGGAGTTTAAAAATTTCTTCCCCGAAAATGCAATAGAATATTTCATATCCTACTACGATTACTATCAGCCTGAAGCATATATCCCCTCTTCCAATCTGTATATTGAAAAGGATTTATCCATTAACGAAGAAATTGAAAAACTCAGGCTGAGCGCTACCTC
>CAZQXC010000115.1:0-8109 GCA_964597075.1 uncultured Roseivirgaceae bacterium
TTTGGGTTGATAAAACCCTTCCTGCTTGTTTCGGGTGGATCAGCGGTGAGCGCATCAACAGACTTACATTACTCATCTGAACTTGAATTTACACTTCCCCATAATCCCAGTGAGTTCAGTGGGGGAGACCTTTTTGAGAACCGTAGTTGGGCATCGTCTACCGAGATTTCTGGAGGTGTAGGCTTGGGTATAGGGTTAGACTATTCGTTAAAATCTAACATTAAAATCTTTATGCAGTCAACGTTAAAATTCACCTTGCCGATAACTCACATAAAAACAAATGCGTTTCCAGCTTCGCGTGAGCGTGGGTATAATAATCCAGAGTATCCCTTTGTAAAAGAGGGCTTTTCTACGATTAACCTGGCTGTGGGTGTCTCTTATTATTTTTAATGAGTATGAGAAATTGGGGTGCGAAGGGTTTTCTGGTTATAGCGCTGATGATTAATATTTCCGTTGCATCAGCTCAATATAAACTGTACGAAAACGGCTTTGAAAACTATAAGGCTGGAAAATTTGATCAAGCCATTTCTGGTTTCACCGAATTTTTAAATAAGCCAACCCGCGAAAAAAATCTTGATGTTGAAGTTTATTATTTGCGCGGACTCTCGTATTACAAAACGGAGGATCATAAAAATGCCGTAAACGATTTTCAGGAAGCTATTCTACTCAATCATCCTAATAAGGGAAATATTTTTTGGTTTCTTGCCTTGAGCAATGAAAAGCTTGGCTATTACTACGAAGCTATTGATGCGTATGAAAATGCCAATAGGGAATTAAAGGATAGCAAGGAAAACCAGGTTAAACGTCTTTATGAAAGAAGTAAAGTCTATCAGAAATTAGACAATAAAGTACTTGCCTATAATGACTTACAAAGGGCATATGGAATACAACCGGGTAATGAGACCATCCGAATGGAGCTTGAAAAGTTTGATAAAGATGAGATGGCAAGCCTAGCCGCCCAGCAGACCGCCCAACGGGTACTATCAATTCCTGATCCTGAACCAGGTCAAATTAACAGCCAATTAGCAGAGTTATACAAGGATGAAAAACGTTATGCTTTGGTAATTGGGAATTCACAATATTCCAAGGAAATTGGCGAGTTAAGAAATCCCGTTAATGATGCAACGGATATGGCAGCGGAGCTGGAGAAATCTAATTTTGAGGTTCAACTCTTAACGAATGCAACATACGGACAGATCCGGGCGAGTTTATTGAAGTTTAAAGAGAAATTGGATGCCGGAGATCGCGATAAAACGGTAGGTCTCTTTTATTTCGCAGGCCATGGATTGCGCCTGGAAGAAGAAAATTACATTGTTCCCGTAGATGCCAAGATTGAATATAAGGACGACATCTGGAGGTATTGCTTCCCTGTTCAGCGAATGGTTTTGTCAAATATGGAGCAATCTAACACCCGATTAAATATCGTTATTCTGGATGCCTGTAGAAATAATCCATTTCCTTCTCTTACGCGATCTTTAGGGCAGCAGGGTTTAGTAGAGATGCAAAAAGCGCGTGGCTCATTTATTGCGTATGCAACGGCTCCTGGTTCTGTTGCTATTGATGGAACTGGAAGAAATGGTCTTTATACCCAGGAAATATTAAAAGCTATTCGCAAACCGGGTCGTACCATTGAGCAGGTTTTCAAAGAAGTTAGATTAAACGTTCTCAGGTTATCGGATGAGAAACAAAACACCTGGGACAGTTCAAACATTGTGGGCGAGTTTTACTTTAAATTTTAAATCACCTTTCAGCAGAGATTGATTTCGATAAAAAAGCTTCGATCTCTCGATCAGGGTGCTATTCTCCCTCAACATCACTCGTTAGAAGACGTTGAGGAATTTGCGCTATAAAGCATTTTAGTTTTTTGTCCATAATTCGCCAACACCTGGGTTTACACATTTGAATGCATTTCCTGCTTTAATAATTCAACAAATGTTCCGCAAAAGAACATCACGGTTGCTTGCGGAATACCCATCCACCCATAACCAGCACCAATACAGCACTGATACCAACCATAAAGGTGAAATGACTTTCCGCAAACAACCCAAACGAAATAAACGCCTTGTCAACCTGGTTAAATCCAATAAGCACCACACTGCCAAAAATCAATAACAGCACGATGTTATAAAACCACCCATGCCGGTGCGCGGCAGACATTAACGCCTGGTGGTTGCTTAACAGGATGAGCAACGCTACCAGCAAAGGCAATATTAATCCGTTAAGTGCCTGCACCGTTAAAATTACCGGTATCGGTTTCACACCGCTGATGCCGAATGAAAAACCAACCAACAACACGGCACCCCATACCCACCGCAACCTGCGCTGATCTTCCCAACCAAAAATGGTTGAAGCAATAATGGACGATGCATACGGTGCGGTAATGGATGAGGAGAATCCGGCAGCAAACAAACCAACACCCAACGCAAGCGAGCCTACAGGGCCAAGTTTTTCGCGCAGTGATTCCGCCAATTCCGGAAAGGAAGCGAACGCTTGCACCGATGTGCCGGCAATGAGAATGGCCGCGGTAATCAAACCACCCACAAAAACCGAAACTGCAAGCCCGATGCGCATCAACGGAATAGTTTTTCCTTTGCTGATGCCAGAACCTAAAAAAATATTGTACGGCACAATAGTGGTTCCTACTAATCCGAGTATCAGCAACGCGCTTCCTGCAGGAAACACGGGTACAACAGTCTGCTGGAGCACATCAGCAATTGAAAAGGGTTGCTGCAGGGCAAGTACAAAAAAAGCAATGCCCATTAGCCCGACCAACGCAGTCATCAACCACGAAATCACCTGGCGTTTGTTGGTCCACAACACAATAAAGGCACACACTACAATCAATACCGTAAGTATTTTTGTATTTATTTCACTAAGGAGGTTTAATCCCGCAACAGCACCCAGAATATTACCTGCTTCATAAGCTGCACAACCTAATATAACCGTTATACCAACCAATAGCATCAGCGTTTTGCCCCACCCATTGCCAAAACATGTTTGAGAAGCCTGCCCAAGATTCAATCCACTGCTGATCACAATCCGTGCTGATGTTTCCTGCAGCAACAGGCAACCCAGCGTACCCAACGCCACTGCCCACAACAACTGTAATTGATGGGTAGCGCCAGCAGTAATGGCCGTGGTAATCGTGCCCGGTCCGATAAATGCAGCGGAAATAACCGAGTAAAGGATAACGCTGGAGATTTTGGAGGGTGGGCGCATGCTCTATTTGATACAGTGTTTTAAAAATGGACATAAAACAGGAACATGTCCATTTTTTACAGGATTTTTGAACATGTTCTTCTAGAAATGCTCCATATGTGTGAACATTTAACACCCCTCGATAATGAGCTCAAAGCAAAGGGCATAAAAGAAACCTATCGTGGTCTGCCATGGTCTAACAACTGCCGTGAATGGGTGTACTATGACTGTGTACTGGATGTTGAAAAATTAAAATCGCATTACGACTTTCCTGTATGTGTTACCGTAAGTCGAAATGATGATCAGCGATCAGGAAGAGAACTGGGATTCTATTGCGAGCAATGTCACGATGCGGTGATGGGATTTCATCCGGAAGATGGCATGGGTAAAGTTTGTGTAGAATAAATCGATTACTGAGATCGTGGGTCGAGCCCGCGATGACTTTAAAACGGATTGGATTATCTAGGTATCATTTCGGATCATCGTAAAACTTTTTACATACCCCACAGATCAGGGATTCCAATGAAATGGACTGAAATGCCTGCCGCACACAACCCCATCGGTGTAATTCACCTTCGTTCAAACTTCAGTATAGTTTATATTTGATCTTATTCTCCCCGCATGTCTCCTAAAAAAGTTCTGATTACGCGTTTAATTCCTGATATCGCCAAAACGATGCTGACAGATGCCGGCCTTGAGGTAGTGGAGTGGCAAGGTGATGGACCCATGACACAACAAGAATTGATTGATCGCACCCAACACGTACATGCTTTGCTCTCGTTGGGTGCGGATAAACTGGATAAACATTTCTTCAGCCAATGTTCCCACCTGGACATCATCGGTCAGTTTGCCGTTGGGTATGACAACATTGATGTTGAAGAAGCCACCAAGGCAGGGATACCCGTAAGCAACACACCCGATGTGCTAAGTGAAGCAACAGCCGATGTAGCCTTTGGTTTGATGATAGCCGTGTCACGAAAAATGTTCTACAACCACAAAACAATCATCCGCGGTGAATGGAAGCAATTTGAACCCCTGAAAAATCTTGGTTTTCAATTGAGCGGAAAAACCTTAGGCATTTTCGGCATGGGCAGAATCGGCATGGTAATGGCCAAGCGCTGCAAAGGTGCTTTTGATATGAACATCATGTATCACAATCGCTCGCGCAATCCTGAAGCGGAAACGTTGTTTGGTGCGAAATACGTAAGTTTTGAAGAGTTGATCCGCGAAAGCGATGTGCTTTCTGTTCACAGCGTATTGAGTGAGGAAACGAGAGGACTGTTCAGCCTATCCGTATTCAGAAAAATGAAACCCTCCTCCATCTTCATAAATACTTCACGGGGAAGTGTTCACAACGAAGAGGACCTGATTGAGGCCCTGAATAAAAAAATGATTTGGGGAGCGGGGTTGGATGTTACAAACCCGGAGCCGATGAAGCCGGATAACCCTTTACTCGAAATTCCAAACGTTGCTGTGCTTCCGCACATTGGTTCTGCTACCGTTGAGGCGCGCAATGGAATGGCCAGGTTGGCGGCTAGTAATATTATTTCATTTTATAAATCTGGAAAGGTGCCGAACTGCATTAATAGGCCGGTACTGGAAACCGGGAAATCATAACACATTGCCCAATTGCTCCTTAATCTTCTCCAACTCTTCCTTCATGTCCACAACATGCTTTTGCATGGGTGCATCGTTGGCTTTTGAACCGATGGTGTTGATCTCCCGGCCAATTTCCTGGGTGATGAATCCAAGCTTTTTACCATTTGACTGTGGTTCTTTTAAAACCTGGATAAAATAATCCAAATGTGTTTTAAGCCGTACCCGCTCTTCATGAATATCCAGTTTTTCGATGTAAAAAATAATTTCCTGCTCCAGGCGGTTCATATCAAAGCCTTCCTCACCAAAGAAAGAAACCACATTGCTCTTCAATTTTTGTCGTACTTTCTCTACCCGCCCGGCATCCAGACGCTCCACTTCTGTGAGCGACCGGCTAATGGATGCACAGTATTCCTGTAACTTACCCTCAAGCGAATTCCCCTCATCTCTCCTAAAACCATCGCACTGCGCTATAGCCCCTTCTATTACTTTCCTGATTTTTTGCCACTCTTCATCGTTTCCCTCCTCACTTACCGCGTTTTGAATAACATCGGGTGAGTTTAACGCCAGTTCAAAAAGTTGCTCATAAGGAGCCACCACCCTATCGGCTAGTTTTTTCAGTGCCGCATAATATGCTATGAATAATACTTCGTTGTAGGTTTGTTTTATTTCAGCTTCGCTATAGCGCAATACTTCAACACTTAAAGAAACTTTTCCGCGCTCCAGTTTTTCGCTGATCAGGTTACGAATGTCAGGCTCCTTATTGGAAAATGTTTTGGGAAGTCGTAACATCAGGTCGAGAAATTTGGAGTTAAGGCTTTTTACCTCTACACTGATTTTAACCAGGTTATCGTCATAAATAACCTGTCCATATCCCGTCATGGATTTTATCATAGTAAATCCTATTTATTTTTTCGATTGTGGACAAAGGTAAACTAATCCTGAAAACCAGTTTACGCACCCGGATAGAATGTGTCAGAAATCGAAACCTAGCGTAAAATAAAACTGCGGATTGCCTACTGTGTAGTTCTCAACAGGCCAGGCCAGATCAAATTTCATATAATAGCCGAACATAACTGTGCGCATACCGAAACCATAACTATAGAGCCAGGGGTTCAAAAAGTTTTTAATATCAACTTCAAAAGGACCTCCAATAATCCGGTCAATACGTACGCTACTGCCCGAACTAAAAGGTGGTGCACCTGACCAACTTGTGCCAATATCATAAAACCCTATAAACTGCATGTTCCGAAAGAAATTCGAAGAAACTGGTGCATTGCTCAGTGCTCGAACCAGAGGAATCCTCAGCTCAGCGTTCATAAGAAGTACATTACTTCCGAACAAGGTAGCATAATCAAAGCCTCTTAAATTTGTAGCAAATTCAGCAAAAAGAATATCGGGATTTTGAGCCCCTGTACCTAGAATGTTCTCATTTCCCTCACTGTCGCGCCCACGCTGAGAAATGTCGTTAAAAGCCCAATTGTCCATGCCCCCCAGTAGATATTGTTTTGGAGACTTTCCAAAAAATGATCCTCCAAAGCCACGAACGGCAAACACAATGCCGCGGTAAATCTTCTGGTAATGACGGATATCAAGTGAAAGCTGACTAAAACTATTATCACCATTATTAAGTCCCTGATAGTGATAGAAATTGATTTTTCCTCTGGTTCCCTCAATCTGGTTCAAACCACTTGCTACCGAATTATCATACACTAATTCGGAACGCACTCCTGCATAATAGTCGTTGGTTGGAACAGCCGAAGGAGGTTCTATAGGAAATGATACCAACCCAAGGTTTGCTGACCGTACTAGTGCTCCGAAGGGTTTAAAGGTAAGTCTGATTCTATCGTTAATTGGTAGTGCAGCACCAATTTCAATTCTGTTCATGGCGTAATGAAATAATGTATCTTGATTCGACAAATCTCGATCCCATCGAATCGCTTTACGATCAACCCGAACACTATAGTCGACAAAAGACGGTAAATATTGAAATTCGGCAAAAAAATCAGCATTTCGTAAATCGATTGAAGACATCAGGCCTCCGTAAAAACGATAATTCTCAAGCATGTCATTCATTTGTGTTTCCAGCGAGAAGCCCAGACCGCGTAGCGGATCAATTACAAATGACGTGATAATATTATCGGAACTAAATTTCGATTCGTAGGGGAATGGTCCTAAAATTCTACTTTTCTCGCGTGCCTTCATATACCGGTTTAGAAAAGCTTCACTTGGTTGTGCTTGCTTCACTACTTCATCTTCGAAAACATAATTATCGGTATTAATCAGCGAAGGTTTTTTAGTTTCAACAGTATCAGGCACATTTAACGTTTGAATTGAATCATTCTTAATTTTTACGGTGTCTGTCAACACCTGTAACGTGTCTTGCTTAACGGTTGTGGTATCCGATTCTCCTTTTGCTTCTTTCAATCGTGCATTAATCAAATCCTTAATGCTCAATTTTTTATCTTCTTCCTGCTTTCTACGCTCCTGAATAACTTTTACTTGTTGCAACTCCCTTCTGCGTGTGGCCGGGGTAAAAACACTTCGATTGAGGTTATAGACTTTGCTCAGGTAGATATCATCTTTCATCCCGTTGCGCAGTGTTAACGCGATGACACTCTGATCAAAATTAAAGTCGTATTCACGGATGCTGGATGAAAAGTTGGAGACCTGTGTATAAATTCCGGTGGTCCGATCAAACTTAAACAGATTGATAATTCCTCTTTGATCACTCAAATAAAAAAATATATTATCATCTAATGCTTTTGGTGCATAATCCTTACTTAGTGTGTTGGTAATTCGGGATACCAGTATATTGGTGGTGTCCAGATCAAATACAAAAAGATTGTAATTATCAGTAAGGTCGCCTAACGATTTCTTTTCCCCTACTGATAAGGTATCAGAAACCCGGTTTGAACTAAAGACAATTCGGTTTGTACCGGGGATAAAAGAAGGATCGAGGTCATCGTAAATATCGTTGGTAAGCCTGCGCACCCTGTCTCTGCGTGTACTTAATAAAAACAGATCGCTTTGACCTTCGTAGTCACCGCTTAAAACTACCAACCTTCCATTAGACGAAAACGTAAAACTTCTAACGTTGCTAAACCTGTCTAACTCCCGGGGAAGTTTGGTTTTGGTATTTAAATCATACAACCAAAAGGTGTATTCACCGCGCTTAATGCCAACAACACCTAATGTATTGGCATCAGACCAGCTTATAATGGGTAGTCTATAGTCCACACGCTGACCAATTACATGCGTGCCCCCGGAAAGCACCACGGTTTCCTTTTTACTAACTAAATCACGCACGCTTAC
>CAZQXC010000116.1:0-8108 GCA_964597075.1 uncultured Roseivirgaceae bacterium
GGTTCAATGGCACTACCGTTAAAGTATTCGAACGTGATATAGGATTCAATGGGTATGGATATTTCGAAATTCCCGACATCAAACGTATGACTTGTGGATTCAACTGTTTCTTGCTGGTGATAGGTGTTCCAGCGTAAAACATTTTCTGGACCTTTGCTGTAGGCCAGCCATAGAAATAGAACGGATAAAATAAAAATCGAAGTAAGTCCGTACCAGATTACGCGGTAATCAAGTGACCAACTTTTCCAAAACCATCGAGATTTCATAGCTGAATTTCTATGCGCAAGCTAATAGATTTTTACAAGAGAATTAGCCTTGTAAAGCATCATGTGTTTAGGTTTTAGTGATGATACCTTTTGAATTGTCAATACTACTCTTCTTATGAGACTATAACTATATGGGCCCATCTCAAAAATAGTTGTCATCGCGGACAGCGATCCGCGATCTCGTTTTTGTGTAATAAAACCAAGATGCCGGCTCAAGGCCGGCATGACAACAGTCCTATTTTAAGCATTTTTGAGATGGGTCCTAATCAATCACCTTAGGTACGCTGAAATAGTTACCTTCTTTCGATGGAGCATTAGATAATGCCTGGTCGAGCGTAAACTTATTTTCTGCAATGTCTTCGCGAAAGGCATTGACTTCGGTGCTCATGGTGGTGAGCGGCTCAACACCGGTTGTATCCACTTCGTTTAATTTATCCACCCAGGTAAGGATGGCGCTCATATCCTGCATCATTTTTTCAGCATCAGCTTCGTTTAATTCAAGTCTGGCCAGGTGTGCTATTTTATCCAGTACTTCTTTGGTTATCTTCATATGATGTATTTCTTTAATTCCTGCTCGATAGTGGCGTAGACTTTTTCTTTAAGCATGTTAACATCCTGCGTTGTCAGGCCAGTAGTTTCAATGGGTTCATGAAAGATCAGCTTAACTGGCTTCCACCGGATCAGGAATTCTTCAGGAGGTAAAATTATCCAATTATGCGGAAGGGTTACCGGCACAATAGGAATTTGTTTTTCAATAGCAATACGAAAGGCACCATCTTTAAAAGGCCCCATTACGGGTTCACCTTTTGTTATAATACCACCTTCCGGATAAAAAACCAGACTTTTTCCTTTATCAATAGCTAGTAAAGATTTTTTAAATGTACCCGATCGACTTTTTAGATCTTCCCGGTTTACGGTGATGTGTAGTTTTCGATACATAAAGCCAAAAATAGGAATATGTTCCATGTCGTTCTTGCCTACGAAAATACTATTATGTGGATTTAAACCCATGACAGGAATATCGGCATATGAAAAGTGATTCGGACAGAAAATGTAAGATTGTTTAGGATCAAGTTTGCCTAATACCTCAACCGACCAGGGCATAGCGGTTAACGTAAAGAACACATAAGCCCACCAACGATTGATCATTCCAACCAGTTTGAATTTTTTGGGAAAAAGAATGGGTATGAGAAAGAGAAAGAAGAAAATTAGAAAAAGCAATGAAAACACCATGATTATATAGCCGGTGTAAATGCCTCTGATTATTTTCATTACGGATCTGTCCGAAAAAATTATTGTCGATTGATGTTGTCAGCGCGTGGAATAATTATAAGGTCGCGTTGCCGGCCGTCAATATAGCGAAAGCCTGTTTCGTCAAAGTAGCCATCTTCTTCTAACTGAATGCGAATTTCTTTTTTCCATTCGATAACATATACAGAGGCATTCAGCTCAATGGAATATGCCGTATTGTAATGCAATGGGTAATCACCGGTATAAGGCACACCTCCCTGCATATCCCACATACCAATGGTAGTACCAGCAGCATGACCATGAAACCCGATGGGATGTGTGTAAATAGATGGTGTAATACCCTGATCGATGGCTTGCTTTCGCGATTCAGCTAAAAGCTGATTGCCGGTTTTTCCTTCTTTAAAATTGCTGGTGAGTATGTCTTGTAACTTATTCCCCCGGGCAAATGCTTTCTTTAAATAATCAGGGGCATCGGTTTCACCCGGCTTTAGTATGTAAGCGTGTTGCTGGGTATCCGTATTCAATCGCAAATAGATAATGCCAAAATCAACGTGCAGCAAGTCACCCGGCAAAATCACATAGGGTTGAGGTCGTTTGCTAAAAATAGCATCGGATTCGTTGCGTTGAATGGAAACGCTGGGTTGAAACCAGGTGTCAAGTTTCAATTCTTTAATTTTTTCACGATACCACCACACTACATCCTCGGTAGTGGTAATGCCGGGATGAACTACTTTATCCGAAAATCCTTCGGCAATAATATCATGAGCGATCCTACAGATTTGTTGGTAGATTATCATCTCGCGCTCGGTACGTGTTTCCAGCCAGCCAACAGCAAGATTTTCAGCAGAGGTAACATGGCTGTGAAATTTTTTAGAGAGTGCTTTGAGCAATTTTTGATGATGCGAGTAGGTAAGGCCATCGGCATGACCGTAATGATCGGAGAAGTTAACGCCAATTTTTTTAGGATTTCTTTCTTCAATGATTTTGGCCAGTTGCGCCCATTGATCGGGTTGTGAATCAGGATCCCATGAACGTTTAAATATTTTACCAACATCATAACGTGATACCGCCAGGCATTCAATTCCTTTATCAGTACCCTGATCAAACATAACTAACATGGTTGTTCTGCGGGCAGCAAACCAGGTGGCGGGTAAAAAGGTGCGAATTACAGGATCTTCATTGTACTCACTGCTGATGACCACCCACATATCGAATCCTGCCCTGCGCATGAGTTTGGGCAGCACCGTGCGAATACGATCGTCCAACAGTTCGTCAATTACCTTGGCTTGTTCGCGTTGTGTTAAAATTGCCGGATATTGCGCGTAGGTTGATATGATAAGTAAAAGGAGTAAAGTGCTAAATAATATTCGCATAGCAGTAGGTTGGGTTGTTGGGGCTAAATCTAAAATTCAAAATTAGTAATCTAAAATTGCAGTATGCAGCGTTCATCTCTAAGGATTTCCTGGGCACGTTCTACTTCAATATGCGATTTCGCATCGTCCATTTTCTCACGAACGGCATTTTTAATTTCTTTCATACGCATGGCTTCAATAAAACGCTTTACATCTTCCAGATTCTCCAGGATAAGTTTTGGCACAGGGGTTGGTTTGTCGTTGTCATCTTTGGCAACCATGGTAAAAAATGATGAGTTGGTATGTTTCAGGGCATGTGTCTTCACATTTAACGCCTCAACACGGATACCGACCACCATGGATGACCGACCAACATAATTCACGGAACCATGCAGCGAAACTAATTCGCCCACATCAACTGGCTGAAGAAATTCAACTTTATCCACCGTAACGGTTACGCAGTAGGTACTGGAGTGTTTGCTCGCGCAAGCGTAAGCTACTTTGTCCATCAGCGAAAGCAAAATACCCCCGTGTATTTTCCCCCCAAAATTGGCATAGGCCGGTATCATTAATTCGGTAATGATGGTTTGCGAATAGCGGACGGGCAACGCTTCATCAAGCATAACTAAGGTTTTAGTATGCCTCAAGATAAAGGAATCCTGAAAACTGTCCTATTCTACTGTATTCCCATGCCAAGCTTTTTACTCAGTATATGAAATCGTACAAGCATGGCGGCAGCAGTAAGGGTAAGTCCGATGAGCAGGCCAATCCAAATGCCGTTGGCGCCATAGTTAAGGGTAAAGCCCAGCCAGTATCCTAAGGGCAAACTAATTACCCAATAGGCTACAAAAATCATAAGGGAAGGAATTTTTACATCTTGTAAACCACGTAATGCGCCTGCACACACTACCTGTAAACCATCGGACAGTTGGAATAACCCTGCAATAATCAGCAATGGTGCCGCTGTGGCGATAACGACCTGGTCATCTATATATAGGGAAGGCAATTGAAATCGCCAAACGATAAAGGCGATTCCCCAGATGGTCATGAGTACAAGTCCCATCCCGATAAGCGTGAATGCTGCCGTCCGTAACATCGGGATGTCGCGCTTACCTAGATAATTACCAACACGTATAGTGGCTGCCGCCCCCAGGCCTGATGTTGTCATGTAGCTAATGGTAGCGAGGTTTATGGCAATTTGATGCGCAGCCAGTGTGTTGGTACCCAGCCAGCCCATCATGATTGCAGAAAAGCCAAATGCACTTACTTCAAAAATGAATTGGATGCCTGCCGGAATGCCAATGTGCAGCATTTTAGAAATAAGCTTCCGTGAATAATTGCCAATTGAAAATCCCGCCCGGTAGTCAATAAATTTTTTACCAATATAAATATAGGCGGCCATGGCCAGGCCCATAAATACGCGCGCTATTAGTGTTGCCCAACCTGCGCCATTCAAACCCAGCTCAGGGAAACCGTATTTACCATAGATCAGTAAATAGTTAAGCAAGATGTTGATCAGGTTGCACACAATAACAATAATCATGGCCATTCGTGTACTGTGCAGGCCTTCTCCGAATTGACGATGTGTTTGAAAGACCATGAAGGGAAGAATGGAAAAAGAAATGATCTGCAAATAGGGAATGGCCAGGTCAACTACTTCTTCCGGTTGTCCAGCAAAATATAAAAGGGGTTGGGTAAGAAGTATACTGGCGACAAGCAAAACGCCCGTAACCATATTAATGATAAAACCATGACGCAGAAGATCAACGATCATCGATTTGTCTTTTCGCCCATCCGCTTCAGCAACAAAGGGTGTGATGCAATACGACACGCCAATACCAAACGTGAGGAGTAGCATAAATACAACATTAGCCAACGATGCTGCCGCAAGCGGTGTTGCACCGGTACGCCCGATCATTATGCTGTCGGCAACTCCGGTCATCACCTGTCCCAACATGCTGATCATAACCGGGTAGGCTAATAAAAAATTGGTTTTATAATGTTGCTTAAGGGTCATTACAGTTCTTTCAATCGGGCAACTTTTAATAACCCGGCAACGCTGATGCTGTCGGTAATTTTTCCATCCATTACCATGTTTACCGCTTCCTTTAAAGAAAGTTTCTTAACTACCAAGTCCGCTTCGGTTTCTTCGCGATCATCTTCGCCATGTGTTAACTCTTCTGCCAGAAAGATGAATCCCTCTTCATCCGTTACCGAGTTTGAGGTATGGATTCGTGCGAGTATTGTCCATTTTCCGGCATTCAGACCAGTTTCTTCTTTCAATTCGCGTTTAGCGGATTCGAGTGGTTCGTCATTTAGCGGGCAGCCCCCCTCAGGAATTTCCCACGAATATTCATTTAGCGTATAGCGAAACTGACCTACCAGCCAGGTATTTCCATGCTCATCAACTGGAATAATTCCAACAGCCTTATTTTTAAAATGAACTTTACCGTAGATACCTTTCCCACCTGATGGGTTCAGCACATCATGTTCGGTTACATGTATCCACCTATTGTTGTATACTTCTTTTGTTGAAAGGGTTGTCCAGGGATTTTGAGGCATAACGCTATTTTCCGATTTGGCTTCAAGATTCAAAATAATCTTGATAAATGGTTGGGAACCTTGAATTTTGAATTTTGAATATGGATTTTTGAATGACCTATGCCCAGACTACGCTCATCCTTTACAAAAGATTTAATTGAAGCTGGTTGCGATGAGGCCGGACGGGGCTGTCTGGCGGGTCCGGTGGTGGCCGCAGCGGTTATCCTTCCCAAAAAATACAGGCACAAAAAACTCACTGATTCCAAGCAATTGTCAGCTAAGGAGCGATTTGAGCTGAGGGAAGATATTCTGCGCGATGCAGAAGCCTGGGCGGTTGCCGAAGTTTCGCATGATGAAATTGATGAAATTAATATTCTTAATGCCTCATTTAAAGCCATGCACCTGGCGGTTGCTCAGCTAAGCACACAGCCGGAATTGCTGTTGATTGATGGTAATCGGTTTAAGCCGTATGGCGATGTTCCGTTTGAGTGTATAATTAAAGGCGATGCAAAATTTCTCTCCATTGCTGCTGCCAGTGTGCTGGCAAAAACCTATCGGGATGAGTTGATGCAAAAATTGGCACTTGATTTTCCGGGCTATGGATGGCACACCAATGTCGGCTATCCAACCGTTGAGCATCGTGATGGAATTAAATTATTGGGCATCACACCCTTTCACCGGAAATCTTTTCAGTTATTGCCGGCTCAATTAGAGTTATTTTAAAACCTGCTGGATTGAACTTCCAGATGGTAAAACATGTTTGATTTCAATTATGTGTTTAATATTCCTTTCGATCAACGATCATCCAACCTACAAGCTTATTGTAGCTGGTAACCGCGATGAGTTTTACAAACGTAAAACTGCTCCGGCTCACTTTTGGGAAGATTATCCTCACCTTGTAGGGGGGCGCGATATGGAAGCCAACGGTACCTGGTTAGGGATGTCAACGGGTGGAAAGATAAGCATGGTTACCAACTACCGCGATCTCAGAAACTTAAAATCAGTAGCGCCATCACGCGGTCACTTGGTTTCTGACTACCTATTGAATGGAGACAAACCGGATGAATATTTGCAGACCATTGCTGAGCGAGGGCACGCGTATAACGGATTCAACCTGTTGGTTGGCTACCCTGACGAATTGTACTACTACTCCAATTATAAAGAAGGCATTGAGCGTGTTCGGGAAGGTGTTCATGGATTAAGCAATCATTTGCTGAACACCCCTTGGCCAAAGGTCATTCGTGGTAAAGAAAAATTCTCTGCCGCGACTAAAGATTTGTCTGTTGATCCAGAAAAACTTTTTGACTTGCTCTACGATGAACAATTGGCCCCGGATGAACAGTTGCCCGATACGGGCATTGGCCAGGAGCGAGAGCGAGTGCTCTCTTCTATGTTCATCAAAAGCCCCGATTACGGCACGCGTTGCTCAACGGTTATACTGATTGATCGTGACAACAGGGTAAAGTTTTCAGAACGAGTTTACGATCTTAAAACCTTTACCTATACACAAAACGATTTCGGGTTTTCTATTGAATAATCAACTTGAAAATTTCACCCGCTTGGGTTCTAACAATGTACAATCCCGGGGCCAGATCAGTTGTATCAAAACCATCGGCCTCACTGTAATTACCCACAACCTGGTTCAGGTTGTTAATGATGACAGCGTTTACTTTTCGGTTGAATGTGACCCATTGTTTGCCAGCTGGGTTAGGGTAAACCGTAAACGGATCATCACCCCGCTTAACCGACACGACATGCGAATAGGTGTATGAACCATCAAAGTCAATTTGCTTTAACCGGTAATATGATGTTCCGGATAATGGGAACTGATCGATCAACGAATAATCATTTTTAACGGATGTGGTACCCGCGCCATTGATGCGCGCTATTGATGTGAAATCAAATCCGTCTTTAGAACGCTCAACCTCAAAAACATCATTGTTCAGTTCGGTTGCAGTTTGCCACTCGAGGTTTACCAGTTTTTCTGGTGTAAGGCTTGCACGGAAGTAAACCAGTTCAACGGGGAGCGGATTCTCCGCATTGGTTGAGGCCAATGTAAATGGGCTAAAGGCTGTTACTGCCCCAGAAGTTATGATTGTTCCGTTTGTTGCTGTTCCGGTTGTTCCGCCATTACCCTGGTCAACCCAATTGGTGCCAGTCCAGCGGGTTACGCGTAACGTTGCGGGGTTCGTGATGTAACCGGGGTTACAGGCTGCTTCATTCCAACTGAGGGTAACAAATACATTGGATACCCCAACATTTCTATCGAGTGTCCAGTATTCGCATCCGCTTACGGTCCAGAAAGAAGGATCCCAAACGACAGGGCTGCCCAGCAAGTGATTTTGGTTAAAATATTGAGCAGTAAAGGCGTGCGTTGTAGTAGTCGGTGCGGATATAGACACGGGTCTGTAGAAGCCGTTATCGCCTACCGGGAAGGCGAATGAGTCATCACCTGTTTTGCGCACAGGGCCATCTACATAACTGGCATCAGTGGCACCTACAGCGGTTGCGTTGTCACCAAAGTTGATAAAATTAACAGCATCAGTGTTTACTATTCCGGAGATGAAGGTAGCGGTTATACTTATGTTGATATCGGTAGTTAATGTGACCTGGTCCGCTGCTTTGTCAAGTGTTATTCTACGAAAAATCGGTGTAGGCGTTCCTCCTGTTTTGCTTATGGTTTGTGGATTTGAGCCTC
>CAZQXC010000117.1:0-8091 GCA_964597075.1 uncultured Roseivirgaceae bacterium
AATCGCTTTTGTTCACCTATATTGGTCAAAAAACAGAGCGTCGAACCATTGGCGCAGGAAATTCTATCAATGTGCAATTGCAGGAAGATGCGCAAGCTCTTGAAGAAGTGGTTGTTACTGCCCAGGGAATCAAAAGGGAGAAAAAAGCCCTAGGATATGCCCTAGCGGAGGTTGGCGAAGAAGCAATAGAAGGCCGGCCAACAGGAGATGTTGCTAGAGTTCTTGATGGTAAAGTAGCTGGTTTACAGATTACCAACCAAAATGGCTTAGCAGGTTCGGGTACCAATGTGGTGATTCGCGGTTTGAGTTCCTTTACCGGTAGTAACCAAGCACTTTTCATTGTGGATGGAGTGCCATTTAATTCTGATACAAATCCCGTATCCGCATCTGCGGATAGTGACGGCAGAAATAGTTTTCTAGAAGGTAATTCAGGTTCCAGTAGATTTTTAGATCTGGACCCCAATTCCATTGAAAGTATTAACGTGCTGAAAGGTTTGGCTGCTGCAAACTTATATGGTTCTTTGGGCCGTAATGGTGTTATCTTGATTACGACCAAAGGGGGTAGTAGTGCCGCCAAAGGGCCCTCTAAAACGGAAATAACTATTAATTCTTCCTATTTTTTTAATGAAGTTTCAAATTTACCGACATACACAAACGAATTTGGTAACGGAGGTGATCAGTTGTGGCAACCCTTCTTCAGTAATTTTGGATCAAGCTTCAGGCGGGACAACGTGGCCAGTTTTGAAAACGACCCATCTGTACGAAATAGTGACCAGACTATACCGCACCCTTTTTCCCAATTCAATAGTGCGGCCTTAAGGAATGCCTTCCCAGAATTTCAAGATGCGCGTATACCCTATCGTCCTTTCAGGAGTGTAGAAAATTTCTTCAAAACAGGGGGTACGGCAACAACAAATGTAAATTTAAGAAAAAATTCCGCTGACGGTAAAACCGGCTTTAATGTAAACTTTGGACATTTAAATGAGGACGGTTTTACACCGGGTAACTCCTTGATCAGAAATACCCTAGGTATTGGAGGCAGGGCAGAACTTAGCAACAGGTTTAACGTTAGTGGCACAATTAATTTTGCGCGCACGGATTTTAAATCACCCCCTATAGCTGCAGGTATTGGTAATGGTATCGAAGGTTCACAGAGTTCTGGACTATTCTCCAATTTATTATTTACTCCGCGTAATGTGGATTTGTTGGGACAACCTTTCCAAAACCCACTTACAGGAGGAAGTGTATATTATAGACGTGGAAACGATATTCAAAACCCTTTATGGACAGTGGCCAATGCCGGTGTAGCCCAAAGAACCAATCGTGTTTTTGGTCAAGCTCAACTTGGCTATACCATTAATGACAACTTAAATTTATCTTACAGGGCGGGTATAGATTTCTCCTCGGAATTTAACACAAACTTTCAAAACCGTGGAGGTGTAGATGGTGGAGCTCGTTTGCAGTCTGGCATTTTGCAAACATTAACCAATGACTTAACCATCTTTGATCACAACTTGACTTTGAACGGTCAATATAAATTGAGTGAAAAGGCAGGTCTAAATTTTACACTTGGTGCTACTACTAGACGCGAAGTATTTGAAAGAAATGGCATAAATAGTGATGGTCAACAAGTTTTTGGGGTGTTGAGACATTTTAATTTTGCCAATACACTACCTATTCAGTTTACAAGAGAACGAAATATTGCAGGACTATATGGTCAATTTGAATTTGATTATGATAGATGGATCTTTTTAACATTGGCAGGCCGTAACGATTGGGTATCTAATTTTGCCGCCAATAATAGAAGTATTTTTTATCCGAGTGCCAGTATTTCGGTGCTGCCAACAGAAGTCATCAGTGGTTTAAAGGGTAATGCTTTAAGTTACCTTAAACTTAGGGGTGGCATTGGAACTTCTGCCAACTTTGAAACCCCAGAGGCTTTTCCCGTTTCCACTGTCCTAAATCTTGATGTGCGAGATTTTCAAGATGCAGCAGGAAACAATCTAATCAGTCAGGCCATCGGTCAAACACTGGGCAATCCTAATCTTAGACCAGAAACCTTGCAGGAAATAGAAGTTGGGATAGAATCTAGATGGTGGGATAGCCGCATCAATTTAGAAGTTTCGGTATTTGAAAGGAAAACCCGAGATTTGATCATACAACAGCCTTTAGATCCATCAACAGGGTTCACTCAAACGAATACCAATATTGGAGAAGTCACCAACCAAGGAATCGAAGTAGCCTTGGGTGTGGATATCTTTAGAGCCAAAAATAAAGGAGGGTTTAATTGGAATTCTGCAGTGAATTTCACTGCACTTGACCCTAGGGTAACCGATTTAGGACAGGATACAGAGCAAATTATATACTCTGGTTTTAGCAATCTAGGGAATGCCGCGATTCAAGGAGAGCGTTTAGGGGTCTTGTTTGGAGGTCGTATCGACCGAGATAATGATGGTAATTTAATCGTTGATTCAAGAGGAGATTACCAAGCCGCGACTAATAACGGTATCATAGGCGACCCAAACCCGGACTTTACAATGAGCTTCTTAAATAGTGTGTCCTTTAAAAACTTCACTTTAAACTGGCAAATAAATTATCAACAAGGAGGTGATATCTATTCGGCCACCATTGGGTCTCTCTTGGGAAGAGGGGTAACCGTAGATACTGAGGACCGATTGGGCACTTTTATCTTACCTGGGGTCAACGTAACCAGAGATGGTGATGGAAACATTACCTCGAGTACGCCAAATACGACCCAGATAAGTGGTTTTGATTTAGTATTCAGGAACCGTTCCGGATTTTTTGGAAAACCTGAAGCTGCCGTATTTGATGCCACCCACATTCGTCTACAGGAAGTAGCTCTAGCCTATGCAATGACTCCTAAATCATTGGAACGAACCCCTTTTGGAAATGTTACATTTAGTGTTTCAGGCCGTAATTTGTTCGTTAAGGCATTTAATACCCCAGACGGCATGAATTTTGATCCAAACGTTAACGGTTTGGGTGTAGGTAATGGATCCGGATTCGACTTTCTATCAGGACCTGCTGCTAGAAGCTACGGATTTGGAATTAAAGCAACCTTCTAATCCAAACATTTTAAAATTAAAATAAATGAAAAAATATAGTTATTTATTAGTTGGAATCGTATTCTTGATTCAGATGGGATCATGTGAAACGACCGAATTGGATATTACAGAAAATCCAAATGCCCTTACAGACGCCTCCCTTGACGTCGATAATTTATTTGTAGCGATTCAAGAAAATTTCGTTAGACATATTGCCGGTGGCGGTAGTGGGGAGGATTTTTTTACTGGAGCAGATGGGGGTCTTGATCAAGTGGGAATGGACCTAACCAGGGTCAGTAATTTCTTTGGAAGCGTTTACAACGCCCGGAGACTAGATGCTGACCAAGATGAGGAATGGAATAATGCCTACAGAGGGGTTCTGCAGAATATTGAGGCCATGATTCCCTTGGCAGAAGAACTGGGCCTCACCAGACATGTAGGCATAGGTAGATTTATGCAAGCCTACGTCTACACTTCTATGGTTGATTATTTTGGTGATATCCCATTAAACGATGCTTTACAGGCAAGGGATGGGGTTTTTGCTCCAAGCTTAACCCCAGGGGCTGAAGTTTACGCTGCCGCTTTTGAGTTTCTGGATCAAGCAGATGCTAACTTTACCAACCCAACGGTTAGAAATCCTTCGAATGAATTGTTTTATGGCAATAATTATGCTAAATGGCAATTGGCAACCAATAGCCTGCGCCTAAAGTTATTGGCCCAAACCCGTTTGGTAGACGCTACTGCAGAAGCGCGGTTCAACGCTATCATTAACAGTGGAAATTACATTCAAAATACCGCAGATGATCTGCAGTTCAAGTGGGGTACCGCCATTAATAATCCGGAAACAAGAAATCCAAGATATGTACAAGGTTATTCCGTAACCGGAGCTGGTGATTATTTGTCAAACTGGTATATGGATCAGATGATGAAGTCGAATGATCCAAGACTACGCTATATCGCATATAGACAAACCAATGGGACACCAGGTGCAGCAATTCCAGGTCTACCACCGAATGCTGGGCAAATAGGCTGCTCTGTCATCACAAATCCACCTCCGCAATACCTGTCTGGCGGGTTTGCATTTTGTTCTTTGGATAACGGTTATTGGGGTCGAGACCATGGAAATGAAGACGGCATTCCTGCTGATAACTTCTTACGAACCACTTGGGGTGTATACCCGTTTGGAGGACGCTTTGATGATAACCGTTTTAGTGAAATTAGCTTAACCACAGGAGCCCAAGGAGCCGGTATAACGCCAATAATCACTGCTCACTTAATTCAATTCTTACAAGCCGAAATGGCTATGGCAGCCGGGAATGAACCTGCTGCAGGAACTCTATTGCAACAAGCCGTAGCAACACATGTGGCCAAAGTTCGGAATTCGGGTATTGTTGATCCAGATGCAGATATGTCTCTAGCACCTACAGATCTCAACGTTGCTTCTTTTTTAGCCTCTTTAAATACGAATTTCCAAAATGCCGATACAATGGGAAGATGGAATATATTGGGAGAACAGTTCATTTTTGCAAGCGTAGGTATGGGTATTGACTCCTATAATTTCTACAGAAGATCAAATTTCCCAACCACACTGCAGCCTAACCTGAACCCAAACCCCGGTACGTTCATGAATTCACTATTTTACCCTGCAAACGCTGTTAACAACAACCGTAATATCCAACAAAAACCTAATAATGGGGTCTTTGTTTTTTGGGATACTAATGGAACTCCACCCGCTAACTAAAAAACAACATAACATGAAACATATAAAATTAATCTTAATAGTAACGCTTGGATTTGTCTTTACGATTTCATGCGAACCCGAAGAACTTCTCCCGTCTGGAGTTTTAGGTAATAACGTAAAACCTGGAATAGTTGTAAGAACCTTGTCACTTACGGGAAATACCTTTGACTTTTTTAATGTGGAGGCAGGAAGACTGAACGTAGAATTTGAAATCCAAGCACCAGATAATCTTGTGGTCAATGAGGTTCGTATTTTCGCTGACTTTCAGGATAATACCTTTTTTGTTTCGCAATTCAATTCTAATGGTACCACAGCGGTTGATGAAACATTGCTGCAGACTATCCCAGCTTCTTCACTGACAGCCGGCCGTTTTGGTTTTCCAACTGGAAGTTTCTCCTTTACTTACCAAGATTTGTTGAACGCTACAGGCATTCAAAATACCTTAGATGAGATTTTCACCTCTGATCAATTTGTAGTGCGTGTCGAGGTTTCGACGGAAGATGGACAAATATTCACGAACATTGGTGGTAATTCACCATCATTAGAAGACGCATTTTTCGCCTCTCCTTACCGTTATTTCGCAACTATTACCTGTCCTCTTGTAGTATCAGGTGAATTTACCATTGATTTTGAAGACACCTTTGGAGATGGTTGGAATGGTGCTGCAATAGTTGTAATCAATGATGGGGAAGAATCTCGTTTTACCTTGGAAGATGGATCTGAGGGCTCCGTAACCTTTACAATCCCTGAAGGTGTCCAAAACCAGACTTTCTCATTTGCTGGGGGTAGTTTTGATGAAGAAGTAGGTTATGTAATAACCAGAGTTGCTGATGGCAGGGTGATAGCTTCTTTTAGCCCTTCTTCAGATGGTCCCCCGCGTGGAGTTATAACTTTAAGTACCGGTCAAAATCCTTGTATCCGTTAATAGTTGATTTATTTAAATAAAAAAATAGCGGGGGCTTCCCCCGCTATTTTTATGTCTAAGTTTTTAGGCACTTTCTGAAGCAGTATAAATACCTGATTTTCAAAATATCAATTCGTATTTTAGATAAAATAAAAAACCAATAATGAGTCTCTAGGTCCAAAACGGGGTATTATCCAAAATATGGACTGACAAAATACGTAGAATCGACAACTTTCAGCACATTTTTTTATTTACTTCCCGCTCCGAGCAGTTCGAATTGTTCTTTAACCTTTTTTTGGAAGCGAATCTTGGTAGGATCTACACTGCAATACCTTGGGAGCGACTGATCGAAACTTCTGGTCTGGGTGATTCGCGAAAGAGACTTGTTTCGATATTCGGCACCAAAGGGAAACTGGCCCTTATGTTCCGGAAGCATTATGCGGGCTGCTCGGACAAGCGTTTGGTGGAGCAGATCAACGGTAATTTAACGTGAGTTCGACTTAAGAAAAGGTAGATATTTGTTGTAGAAAAAGTAGAAAATGAGTATATTATAAGTATTTAAACTTTAAATAGTTAACTAAAATTATGCTTATAATTTCTACTGATAAAATTATGGATATTTTTGTGTTATTGATGATTTTTCATAGAAATGAACCAAGTTCTTGATAAAAATAGCGTTGATTATGGCTCTGGAAGAAAAAGACGCAAAAGGGCTTCTAAAATGTCCGATAGTTAAGTCATCACTATTATGGTATTGTTCACCAAAAGGGGTACCGTTGCTTAAAAACACTTTTACCTCAATCATGTCTGTAAGCATATGCAAAGCGACTTCCCCAACACGGTATCTTACAATCGTTTTGTGGAACTACAACAAAAGGCGATAGTTCCTATGCTATTGTTCTCGCAAATGTGTTGCTTAGGGCAATGTTCGGGAATCTCCTTTATGGATTCCACTTTGATAAAAGTATGTCATAGTAAAAGGGAGAAACGAAACAAGGTTTTTAAAGGGATAGTAGAAAAAGGTAGGGGCAGTACGGGATGGTTCTTTGGGTTTAAACTTCATATTATCATCAATGAAAGGGGTCAGATCATAGATTTCCTAATCACAAAAGGCAATGTGGACGACAGACAGCAACTAAAGGACAAAACCTTCCATGACGAGGTGCTTGGAAGGATATTCACCTATACGGGATATATTGGAAAGAACCTTTTTGAACAGCTCTTTGTGGATGGAATACATCTGGTGACCAAAATAAAGAAAAACATGAAGAACACTTTGATGCATCTATACAATAAAATATTACTGAAAAAAAAAGACGTAGTGGAGAATGTCAACGATATCTTGAAAAACCCAGTTCCAAATTAAGCACACTAGGCATAGAAGCTTTGGAAACTTTATTACCAACATAATCTCAAGACTTATTGCCTATGCTTTTTATCCCACATAACCCAACATCAATATTGACAACCTCCAAAGAATAGGGTAGTCCTTATATCCAACTCACGTAGACTTAGTTGTTCCTTTCGAATAGTATTTCCAAAATTTTCCTTATTAAATCCTCTACTGTATGTAGGGGATTTTTTTTCGCCCAAAGAAACTAACCGGTATTGATTTTTGACATTTCCTTTTACCTTACCTTTGTCCCATGGAAGATAGTACCCAAATTTATGGCATAAGGGCAGTGGTAGAAGCAATTAATGCAGACAAGCCAATTGATAAAGTATTTATTCAAAAAGGGCTTAAAGGAGAATTGTCTAAAGAGCTGGAAACCTTAATTCGAAAAAAAGGAATCAACGCCTCCTATGTTCCTATAGAAAAGCTGAACAGGCTTACAAAAAATAACCACCAGGGGGTAGTAGCCAATACCTCGCCCATACGATTTTATGAGCTGGAAGAATTAGTTGAAAAAGTAACAGGAACGGACAAAGTACCTTTGTTTCTTTTACTGGATCAGCTTTCTGATGTGCGAAACTTTGGGGCAATCATTCGCACGGCAGAATGTACCGGAGTTGATGGTTTAATTATTCAAAAAAAAGGAGCAGCACCGGTAACGGCAGATACCATTAAAACGTCTGCCGGAGCAGCTTTTAATGTCCCTATAGCCAAAGTTGACCATCTGAAAGATGCTGTTTTTTATCTTCAGGCATCAGGCATAAAGGTCATTGCTGCTTCTGAAAAAACAGAAAATACCATTTACTCAGTTTCCTTTACCGAACCTTGTGGTATTGTAATGGGCTCAGAAGACAGCGGAATATCTCCTTCCATTCTAAAAGCTGCTGATATCACAGCCAAACTGCCTCTTTTGGGAAGCATAGGATCCCTAAATGTTTCTGTTGCTTGTGGGGTCTTTTTATATGAGGTGGTAAGGCAGCGGAGTGGG
>CAZQXC010000118.1:0-7638 GCA_964597075.1 uncultured Roseivirgaceae bacterium
CCAAAACGCGTTGCTGCAGCTTTAGAGAAATCGTCTTTAAATTTTTCGAATGAATCAAAGCTTCCGTTTAGGGCATCGGCCAGCTTGCCGGAAGGAGCCCCAGCACTTCCGGGCTTCATCACCTGCCAGAAAAAATTGTGGTTAAACGCTCCGCCACCATTGTTGCGTGCCTTGGCTGAAAGCTTCGAAGTATTGGCAAAGAATTCTGCTTCCGTTGCAAACCCTATCTTTTCTTCCGTAATGGCATCGTTTACATTTTTTATGTAAGCGGCATGATGCTTATTGTAGTGTATGTCCATGGTGGTGGCGTCAATATTTGGCTCCAGCGCGGCATAGTCGTAAGGTAGTTTTAGTTGAGCGAACGATAGGGTGGTTACCGCTGTCGCACTATCTACTGCGGTATGTTCAGAAGACTTGGTGGAGCAGGCTGCGGAAAGAATGTTGGGCGCACCAATGGTGGTTAATACGGTTGCTTTCATTGCGGTGTGGACGAATTCTCTGCGATTGGTTTTTCTCATGGCAATAGCATTTAGTGAGTAGGCCTCTCCGTTTGGAGCTTACCAGTTGAGGTAAATTTACTTAAAAATCCGTAGCTTGCTGATGGTCTTAACACCAACGGTATGAGCGAAATCCTTTACGATGAAGTGCCTTCTCTTGATCTGGCCGATTTCACCAGAGGAGATGAAGCGAAGAAGAAAAAATTTGTAGCCGATTTAGGTGCTGCCTACAACAACATCGGCTTTGTAGCCATAAAGAATCACTACCTTGCGGATGATTTATCAGAGAAATTATATGCTGCTATTAAAAAGTTTTTTGCTTTGCCTGATGCAGTAAAGCAAAAGTATGAAATCCCTGGACTAGCCGGCCAACGTGGTTATATAAGTAAAGGAAAGGAGCATGCCAAAGGTCGTAATACCGGAGATTTAAAAGAATTCTACCACATTGGTCAGGAGGTTGAGGATAATGATTCTATAAAAAGGGAATATCCAGATAACGTTTGGCCCGATGAATTGCCTGAGTTTAAAGCCATAGGTTTGGAAGTTTACCGCAGGCTGGAGAAAACAGGTGTACAAATGTTGCGCGCAATCGCCTTGTATCTTAACTTACCTGAAAACTATTTTGATGACAAGGTGCATCATGGCAACAGCATCCTTAGACCCATACATTATTTCCCCATAGAAAAGCCTGACGAGGTTCCTTCAGATGCTGTTCGTGCAGCTGAACATGGCGATATTAACTTGATAACACTGCTCATGGGTGCCAGCGCGGACGGGTTACAGGTGTTGCGCATGGATGGAAAATGGATTCCTATTACGGCATTTCCTGAGCAGTTGGTGGTTAATGTGGGTGATATGCTAGAACGCCACACCAACAAGAAATTAAAGTCTACGATACATCGTGTTGTAAATCCACCACGCGAGAAGATGAATACACCACGGTTCTCCATTCCATTCTTTATGCACCCCCGAAGTGAAATGAGCCTGGCCGCTTTGCCGGGATGTGTAGATGCCGAACATCCTAAGCTATGGCCAGATACTACAGCCGGAGCATTTCTGGATGAGCGTCTCGCAGAAATTGGTTTAAAAAAAAACTAATCCTCAGGAGCGCTCTTGTTTAAGCGAGTCCGATATTACATTTTTTTGAAAGACGTGCTCTGGCTCGCCCTCACTACTTTTGGAGGACCACAAGCTCACCTTGGTTATTTTCAAAAAATTCTTGTTAAGAAGCGAAATTATCTTTCATCGGCCGAGCTGATGGAATTGAGTTCTCTCTGTCAGATTTTACCTGGGCCAAGTTCTACACAAACCCTAACGGCCATAGGTTTTAGAATTGGAGGCCCTAACCTTGCCTACTTAACCTTGCTTGTGTGGATTCTACCCTCTGTATTATTCATGGCTTTTGCAGGAATTTTCCTTTCAGGCATTCAGGAGAAAAACTGGTCACTTGAGTTTACACGCTTTATACAACCGATAGCGGTGGGTTTTGTTAGCTATGCAGCGTATAGCATCAGCCTTAAAACTATACATACCAAAACAGGAGGGATTATTATGGTAGGGGCGGCATTGGTGTCCTACTTTATTCAAACCCCCATTATATTTCCTGTTATTTTGCTGGTTGCCGGACTTACAACGGCACTAAAGTTTAAAAGTCAACCCAAGGAGATCAAGAAGAAAATTGAAATTCAATGGTCTAATTTTTTATTGTGGATTGGTGTGCTTTTGCTGGCGGCTGTGTTAGGTGGACTAACCAAAGCCAAACCGATTTTACTGTTTGAGAATTTTTATCGTAACGGTAGTTTGATTTTTGGAGGAGGGCAGGCGCTTACACCGCTACTATATACTGAATTTGTTAAGAAAGAACCTGAACAAAAAAGGCGTGTTGAGTTTAGAAAAAAGGAATACCTAACACACGATGAATTTCTGTCGGGATATGCAGTAGCCCAGTCCTTACCAGGACCGGTATTTTCATTTAGTGCATTTATAGGATCACTTTCCATGCGTGAATATGGTATTGGCGGAGAATTACTGGGTGCAATCATGTCGGCAGTGGGTATTTTTTTACCAGGCACTTTTCTGATCTTTTTTGTGATACGATTTTGGGATAGTTTAAAGAAATACCGAGCCGTGCGTGCCTCGCTGGAAGGACTTACGGCCGCAAGTGCAGGACTTGTGGCCGCTGCTGCTATTATATTATTTCAGCCCCTTGATAACACATTTATGAATTTCGCTTTTACGATTGGTACGTTTGTCGTACTTACGTTCACCCGTATTCCTGCTCCGGTTATTATTGTTTGTGGATTTATATTGGGATTGATTCTTTAAAGGTTTAGATCCGCAGTCAGGCTCAGTGGCCGGCATGACATTTAGCCATGTTACAGGATATCGTAAAAAAGAAAACCCCGCCTGAATTTTACCAGCGGGGTTTGAAAAAACTAAAAACCTGAAATTATTAGCCTAGTTTGAATGTAATCGGAACAACATAACGTTGACGTACTGGCTTACCGCGTTGTTTCCCTGGGTTCCAGGCGGGAGCACTTTGAACAACCCGAACAGCTTCCTCATCGCATCCAGCACCAATACCTTTAATTGCTCTTACATCAGTAATTGAACCATCGCGATTAATGACAAATTCTACGAAAACTTTTCCTTCAATACCCATCCTACGGGCCTGAGCCGGGTATTTCATTTTATCACCTACATATTTATAAAATGCACCCATACCACCTTTAGGAGTAGCGGTTTCTTCCACTACTAAGAAGATCTGATCAACATCTTCTTTTTCTTCAACAGGAGCAATTACAATCTCCTCAACCTTGGTGTCTTCGGTAACTTCAACATCAAACTCAACCTTAATATCTTCCTTGATTTCTTCTTCATCAGGTACCTCAATAATTACTGGTTGCTGAATTTTTGGTGGGGGCGGAGGTGGCTGTTCCGTTGGAGGAACTTCCAATATTTCATCCAAAATATTTTGATTTTTGGCCAGATTCTTTGCGTCTGTATCATCTTTAGTAGAATACTCAAACGCCATTACAACGATAAGCAGTGTAACAACCAATCCGATGTTGAAAAACAACCAGGATTTGTTAGTTAAATCGGCTTTTTCAGTCTTTTTAGGTTCCATAGGTTAAACTTTTGGCAATAGAATCCCAAATATAGGAAAAGGTCACAATCCGGAAATAAAAAAATGTTATTTGCGGCTACCGTAGAATAATGTGATGAAAAGGGTGGGATAAACGGCATAATTCTTTGCCGAGGGC
Organism: uncultured Roseivirgaceae bacterium; assembly: GCA_964597075.1. Lineage (GTDB taxonomy): Bacteria > Bacteroidota > Bacteroidia > Cytophagales > Cyclobacteriaceae > UBA2336. The sequence continues at coordinate 3,761 of CAZQXC010000118.1, forward strand.
ATGAGTTCAACTCCTTTGGTATAAGCATCTAACAGGGTACCCACCTCAAAACCAACTACAGAACTTTTAATGGCACCTGTTTCGAAATTCAGGGCAGCTTTTAGATTGCCACCTAGCGCCAAACTGGAGTTTCCAATACCTTCAAATAATCGCCCAGTACCCCAGATTTGGTCAGGGGGTATGCCTAAATTATACTGTTCCCGAAAGGTCAGGAATCCGCTGTCTGGTGAGTACTCAACAAAATAGGGCGCAACAATTCCAAGACTGGGTCCAGCTGCAAATACTGCCTTTATTTCTACTCCCTGATGTGGCGCTTTTTTGTAGAGTATGACATCTCTACCATATTGAAACCGGATGGCGTATAGATAATTATTTTTGCCGAAAATGAAAAAATTACCCGTAATGATGGAATTCCTGCGAACTTCCTGCGGGTGCTTTACATTCATAATTTCAAGTCCGAAAGTCTCCAAAACCCGATCGTTAAGTTTTCTGGCTTTTTTAAAGGTAAATCCGCCTATGAGGCCACCGGAAGTATTTTTATTTATACCCCAGGTGAACTCTGATTGGTAATCATAGCTGTCCAGTGTTTGACCAAAACCGGCAAAACAAGCCGCAAAAAGCAGTATAACCGTAATGTTTGTTTTCTTAAACCCGCACATTCTACTCAAACTTGAAATACCTTTGTTGCCTTAACGTAACGCAAAATACCAAATTTAAGTTATTTACTATGCTAACATTAACCACTGTATACCAGCGTGGCCTACGCACCGAATCTGTCCATACCCGATCTGGTAATACGCTCATTACCGATGCCCCGGTCGATAATAATGGCAAGGGGGAAGCATTTAGTCCAACAGATTTGGTTTGTACTGCACTTAGCAGCTGCATGCTAACAACAATGGGCATCTGGGCTGCTCGAGAAGGTGTAGATATAACGGGCATGCAAACAGAGGTTGTTAAAATCATGGGTTCGAATCCACGAAAGATTGCGGAGATAAAAATAAAAATAACTCAGAAAAATCTCGTTGCAACCGATGAGCAAAAAAACAAATTGAAGGATAATGCACGTAACTGCCCGGTTGCTCTGAGCCTTCACGATTCTGTAAAGCAGTCTATAGTTTTTGATTTTTAGTCGCTTCCTTTATAGCAGCGTAGTTGATTCCCATGTGTGATTGATGGTAAAGGGTTTTATCGGACTGAATAATCAGCACTTGAGGAGATTCGTGCTCTATGTTGAATTTTTCAGCAATTGAATTGGAGATTTGGCGATAACTGATCAAGTCAAGAAAGTAAGGTTTTACAGATAGCATTTCATCATCTTTCCAGTTGCGCTCCAAGCGGTCCAGCATGGCTCGGCTTATGGAGCACTGTGTACTGTGCTTAAAAATCAAAATAGTTTTTTGGTTTGATTCTTTGCTGATGTCATCGAGTTGATGAAGATCAGTGAGTTTTGTCCATTGCATCGATCTGAAGTTAATCGTACCACAACCCCTGCTCCCTTTTGTCATAGCGGGGCTTCTGAATTTTTTCTTTCAGATGGTCGGGTTGGGTATCGCTTTTCTTGAATAAACGCGCCCAGAACAGTTTAAAGTTCGTGAGCATGCTTTTTTCTTCTTTCACATTGTTCTGATTGATCTTAACAAACTGGGCATCAGGGTGTAATTTTTTCTTGGCGAAGAGCTCATACTTCTTCATCTTAATATTTCCCTGATAGTCGGTGACCTTGGCAAAAGCTTTACCAGGCTCTCTGACCTTCAGGGCTTCTTCATCACTGTTGGGGTTGCGCACATAACGCCAATCCATTTTAATACCGCGGGCATATTCGCTTGCTTTGATGGACGACTTGGTTGGCCCTATTCCCGGTAAGGATCCATCCGCAGCATTAGGTTTTTTACTGTAATCTTTTTCCTTCACTTTAACCTGAAGCCCATCGATTTTGTAAGTGGATTCTCCGGGACGTTGTTTCTTTAGTGCCAGTTTATCTGCATTGGGATTGCGTACATAATTCTTTTTAAATCTTGACAGTCGCGTGAAGCCAGTAAACGTTTCACCCTGATCACGCATATCGGGATGTAAATCAAATTCCATCATTTTGCCGGGGAATCCACCAATGTCTGTGCTTGGTTCTTTTTTCTTCACCTTAACAGTACCTCCAAAGGCAGCCATGCGCTCATCATTTCTGCCAGGCGGGTATCTTCCCGGAAGAGGTTGTTCTTTGTTGTTCCAAAGTTTTCCGCTAATACTTCCTCCACCTTTTTGTGGTGCTTTTCCTTTTAGATTTCCGGAGAAAGAAGCCATGCGTTCATCGGTCTTTCCGGGAGGACGACCGAGTATCGGCTGACCTTTGTTATTCCAGAGTTTACCGCTCACACTGCCGCCTCCTTTTTCGGGTTTCCGGGCTTTTATATTTCCAGAGTAATCTGCTCCAACATCATCAAAACTTTTTCTGAACCTGATGTTCCCCTGATACGTGGCCATTTGCTCATCTGATTTTCTGGGCGCCCGACCAAGTACAGGCTGTCCTTTATTGTTCCACAATTTTCCGCTTACGCTGCCACCGCCCTTCAAAGGCTTCCGGGCTTTTATGTTTCCGGTATAATCGGAACCCACATCATCAAAACTTTTTCTGAACCTGATATTGCCCTGATACGTAGCGGCCTGTTCTGCACCTCTTCCGGGGTATCTTCCTGTAATGGCGCGCCCCTGGTTATTCCAAAGTTTTCCACTTACGCTACCACCACCCTTCAAAGGTTTACGCGCCTTCATATTGCCGGAATAACCAGCGCCTTGTGTATCAAATGTTTTTCTAAACCGAATATTGCCCTGATAGGTGTCAATGCCTTTGGCTCCTATGCCGGGCGCCCGTCCTGGTAAAGGTTCTTTGCCCGTTCTTCTTTCTCCCGATTGCGTGGCCGATTGATAACCTCCGCCAGGCATCATGCCCTTATAAGGCTTGTCACCGTAACCCACTTTTCTCTTACGCGTCAGAAATACACCACCTTCAGTGCCCGGTTTACTGGAGAAGTTGCGGCCTCGTATTCTTCTGCCGGAAATATCACCCTTCCAGGCTCTCGAAGCAGAAGTTGCTGTTCGATAGCTTCCTGCCGCACGGCCTTTGTATGGCTGGTCACCTGTTCCTTTTCTTCCATAGTAGGGCGAAGTTGTTGGCCGGATAATTTTTTGTTGAGGGGTTTGATAATTTATGGTTCGCAATCTTCTGCCAGAGATGTCGCGTATGTAGGGCCTTTCACCTTTTTGTTTTCGGTTCCAGAAGCCGGCATAAGGATTAATACTTTTTCTGGATATATAAGGCCTTGATGCTGTTGCAGGAACCACGCGCTTGCGATCAGGTGGTTGCGGTTGACTACCCATTTTTTTCAGCTTAGCCAATTGCGGAGCGTTTGATGTTGCGCGTTCAATCGGCCGCGGTTTTCGTGAAGGATTATTAACGTATCTATTGAATTGCGGATACACGTTTCGGGTCTTTCCGGTTGCCGACCGAACTTGTACGCGTTGCCTTTCAACGGCTCGCCACTTTAATTGAGGATCCTTGTCCGAGGGACCTTTTCGTCCCATGTATTTTCCGCTTTGCGGATAGACATTTCGTGCTTCATTTGACTGCGACCGTGTTGCGGGGATTCTTCTCCCGGTGATGTCGCCTTTCCAGGCGCGTTCTTTACCCTGCGGAGATTTTGCACGATAGATTGGATTTATAGGCCTTCCTGCTTTTTCTCCTCGTTTGGTTGCGCTCGCTGCTCTGGATTTTCCCTTAGGGCTAACGCGCTTGCCAATGCCTTTTGATTTACCTTTTGATGGTTTTGATTTGAATCGCGTTTCGCGTGACGGTTGATCGCCCTTTGTGTTCTGCGTAAAGGCAG
>CAZQXC010000119.1:0-7636 GCA_964597075.1 uncultured Roseivirgaceae bacterium
TCACGATGACTTTCAGTTTCGCTTTCGGTCCTTCGGTCGACAATCCGGCAGGTTTGATACCTGGCATATTGATTACGTTTACCTGAACAGCGAAAGAACCGAGACTGACCTCTCCTATCCGGATCGCGCGATACGAAAAACCTTATCGCCCCTATTCGAAAACTATTATGCTGTTCCTTACAAACATTTCAAGGAAGGAAAGGAAATTGTCACACCTGAATATGCTGTGTACAACCTCAGTAATATCCTGACTACGTTATCGTATTTAACTTTTGGCAGGTTCGTGAATCATTTTGCAGATGAGAGCAGCTCAGTGTTTGAAGTTAATCTGAATGGAACAGATACATCTTCTATAAGTTTAGGTTTTGGAGTTCCCTCTTTTGTGAATATTCCGGTGGAGTTAGAATATATTCCTGATCCTGATAACCCGGTTCAATTTGATCCGTTAGCCAAACGCGTGGATGTATCGCTACAGGTTAGAGTGTTCTCTGGTGATGTGGAAGATATTGAAACGGGACTTCCTGCCGATGGATACCTGCCCATTTACGAGCCCATTGATTTCAGGGCCAATGATACCATTACCCAACGCTATTTTCTGGACAACTACTATGCTTATGATGACGGTAATGCGGAATACTCCGTAGGCCTAACCCAACCGGGAAATTTAGTGGCGTACAGGTTTATCATGCAAACACAGGAAACAGATACTGTAAATGGTGTGTATGTCCATTATCCTTTCACACCGGGAGAATCTGCCGCCAATACAACGTTCTACATCTGGAACAATGTGGAGAATAAGCCCGGCCAAATACTACTCGAAGAGCAAGTACCGGTTGAAAGAAAAACAAACAATGAATTTGTTCTTCGTGAGTTTATACAATCTGCCCTGGTGAGGGATACCTTTTACATAGGCTGGAGGCAACCTGCTACCGGTCGTGTGCAGGTTGGCCTGGATGCCAGCAACAATACCGGAGATCAGATTTTTGTGAACACTACAGGAAGCTGGGTACCCAATACAGAAGTAACCGGTAGTATGATGGTACGACCACGGTTTGGAATAGGAAATGTAGTAACCTCCATAGAAAGCAAACCGAAACCGCAGCTTTCGATTTATCCCAACCCCAACCGCGGAGAGTTTTTTATTGAAGGCGAAGCTGACCGGATAGAAATTTTAAATTCAGGAGGATTGCCTATTGCCTTTGAATCAGAAAAAATTGACACGCGTAAACGCATTCGGATTATCTATCCAAAAACCGGCTTGTACATTGTCCGCTACTTCAGTGGTAATAGTGTAGGGTCACAAAAGTTTATTATTCAGGAATAGCTTCAAACGCGGTCATCTCAATCGGGTTGGGACTGAAGCAGATAACAAAGATGATCAGGGCGATCCAGCCCAATACCTGCCGATTAACATCAAGGGGTTCTTCAATTTCAGACGGAGGGTGTTCCACCCCCGCTAACCTGCCAATGATAAAGGCGAACAACAACCACCCGGTGTAACCTTCCATGGTGGGGTCTAACCAACTGAGCATAAACTGGCCAGCAAAAACCAGCAGGGCGTACATCACGGTGTCGCGCATGGGTAGTTTCAATCCACGAAAGCAAAGGGTAAGAAAAATAACATAGGCCGGAATGTAGATGATAAGATCTTCAAATGGCATGTGCGGATGTACCAGACCTAACCCAGCATAAAAAACAAAACTGACAAAAATGATGGAGGCTACGAGCTTATGCAGTCTGAATCCAATCAACCCATAAAGCACATGCCCGCCATCCAACTGACCAATGGGTAAAAGATTTAACGCGGTAAAGATCAATGCCAGAAATCCTGCAAATAAATAAGGATAGTGCATGATCTCGTGCGGGTTAGGCATGCGTTCAGGGTCTGCCACAAATTTTTCAAAAAATAAAAACAGCAGGTTCTTTCCGATCACCACATCAATAATTCCTTCCTGCTGGCCATATACTTTGTCGGCATAATCCAATCCATACTGTTCATACTCCGGATGAATCTGAAAGATGTATTCAGCAGGAGGAAGTGTTGTAAATCCATAAAACAATACAACCATAGCCATAACAAAACCTGCCAGCGGGCCAGCTATACCGATATCAAAATTTATTTTTTTGGAAGTTATGCGTTGACGCAAACGAATAATCGCACCCATCGTACCAATAGAAAAGGGAAATGGTGGCATCGGAATGTAGTACGGTAGACTGGAGTTTACCTGGTAATGCCGTGCGGTGAAATAGTGACCAAACTCATGCACCGTAAGAATCAACAAGAAAGGAATGGAAAAATGCATGCCTGAAAAAAAATCTGCCCAGGTAAAAGGACCATAAATGGACTTACCATGGGTCCACTCTGCCCCCGCAATAGTGGTAGTGACGAAGGTGGCAATAAACAAAAAACTCTGAAGTAGAATTCGCTTTGTCTCTTTACTCATAACGTTTTGAAATAATCCAGCACATAATCAGGGTGCTCTACACAAAATGTTTGAATACCTAACGCCTTAGCGGCCTCAATGTTCTCCAGATTATCATCCAGAAACAAGGTCTCAGCCGGATGAAAATTGTTCTCTGAAAGTACCTGCTTAAAAATTTCGGACTCAGGTTTGCGTTTCCCAACAAGATGAGAATAATAGCTTACATGAAAGTAATCGTCAAGTGAAACCGCTGATGACACTTTCGGTAGCATGTGCTGATTAACGAAGCTAAGGTGTATATTATTGGTATTGCTTAACACGGTCAACGAAAAGTGTTGATTAAGCTCACGCAGTAATGTCAGTTTAGGGGATGGAAGATCGACCAGCATGGCATTCCAGGCACTGTCCAGTTGGTAATCCGGGGCCGTGAATGAAAAAATTCGTTGAAGAGCAGTCCGGAACTCACCATCAGAAATTTCTCCGCGTTCATAGGCATAGAATTCAGGGTTGGTCCTGTAGGCATAACGCACCTGCTCCGGTGTACAACCCGATAATTCGCAAATTGCCTGAATGGTTTTATCAATGGACAGATCGATGATGACACCACCGAGATCGAAAATAAGGTTTTTAGGACTCTTCACATGCATTCTTTTGCAAAATAATCAATTGAACAAGGTTGGTGAAAAGTTGAGTAAGTGTATCGTTATTTGCCCGAATTTTTGCGCGCATGTTCAAAAATGAAAAATATATTTCATCACCTACTTATATTTTTTTAACATTGCACCCTATTTCAGGGCCCATAGCTCAGCTGGTTAGAGCACCTGACTCATAATCAGGGGGTCGCAGGATCGTGCCCTGCTGGGCCCACTATTAGCCGCGGAATGCCATCTGCGGCTAATTCGTTTATCCCCATTGTGTGTTATTATTTTTTGCAAGCCAAACTGATTACATATTATATCTTGTCCACCAAGAATACGGTGTCATAATACGCTATTTGCTGAATAGTTTTACATAGGCACCAAATGAGAATAGTCTATTTCTTCGCTGGTCTGGGTCTTTAACCAAGATCCGGGCTTTCACAAAGTCAGCAACAAGATTATTGGCCGCTTTGTAGCTGATTTTCGTTACGGCCTCTACTTCACGTACATCAACAATGGGTCTTTTGAATAAATAATTGAGTAGCACCAAAGCACTGTTGCTTTTTCTGCCAAAAGTTGTAGCAATTTTGGCTTCTAGCTTTGTTTTTAGTTCCATGACCTGTGATAGTGTTTCAACTGTCTCTTCAGCAGTCTGTGCCACTCCAACCAGGAAATATTTAATCCATTGTGTCATATCATTTTTTGATCGAACAAAGGTGAGGTTGTCGTAATACAACCCTTTGTTACGCTCGAAATATGTGGATAGATACAGCAAAGGTTTGATCAGGAATTTCTTGTCAACCAGGTAAAGGGTAATCAATAATCGACCTATCCTTCCGTTTCCGTCCAGGAAAGGGTGAATGGTTTCGAACTGGTAATGAGCAATGGCCATACGGACTAATGCCGGAACATTGATCTCTTCGTTATGTATGAAATTTTCAAGATCCCCCATTAACGTATCCACATACTGATGATGAGGTGGAACAAATACGGCATCTCCCGGATTACTGCCTCCAATCCAATTCTGACTGGTGCGGAACTCCCCTGGCTGCTTATGTTCACCTCGAACACTGCTCAACAATATTTTGTGCGTATTACGGATAAGCCGCGATGATATGGGCAGCTTGTCTAATTCTTTAATGGCCTTGTTCAGTGCTTTGATATAGTTCTGTACTTCTTTCCAATCGTTCCGTCTTTCCGGGGAGATTTCTTCCTCGCTTAGCAAGGCTTCCTCAATTCGAGTTTGTGTACCTTCTATACGGCTTGAAATTACCGCCTCTTTGGTGACATGCAATTGAATAAAAAGGTCAATATTTGGCACCAGGCGAGCATAGGAATTCAATTCACCCAACTTCATAGCGGCCTTTTCTAACAAGTTATTTATTTGCGAATTATTCCATGTCCAAGTATCGTTGACCCTATTGGGCAGGAAATACGAATACCCCGTGGGGCTTCTTTCGCGTTGGCCAGCCTGAAATTTCTCAAGGTCAATCATTTTACTAAAGTAACATATTTTTATTGTTATTTTACTTTATGCCTTAAAAGTAACATAAGAAAACACTTATTTTACTTTCATCCTACTTCAATGTATCGGATTACGCTGGGCGCGCTATATTACTTCACCACATGCACCCAGCTTTTGCAGAAGGCCTGATCGCCAATGGTTACCGTGTAGTAGTATATACCGGTATCCAGATCTTTGGCTGTCCAGTCGTATTGATAATCGGCAGACTCAAAAACTTTGGTGCCCCACCGGTTATGGATGACTAGTCCAACCTTTAATCCGGCATCTGCTGGGGTGTTGTCCTGAGTACCATACTGGATGGTGAAGCGATCATTCTGACCGGGCGTTACATCCGGGGTAATGATATTAGGAACCAGTACCGTGTATACCGGAAGCGTGACCTGCTTCTCGTACATGCAGAATTCTTTAACACCCAGTACCTTTACCGTATAGGTTCCGTCTTGCTGATACGTGTGAAGCAATTCCGGTAAATCCGAAGTAAAGCCATCACCAAAATCAAGGAGGTAATTTTCGTCTGCTTTTTGAACGGTGTTGTTCTTCAAGAAAACCTGTGGTCGAGAAAAACAATCAGTAACCAGATTATATTCCATTTGAACATCGATGGAGGGAATAACTTCAATATCAACGGTATCCATCCGCTTACAACCATTGACATCAGTAATCGTTACAAAATACCGTGTTGATTCTTCCGGCTGAACAATTGAACTGGTCAGCGGCCCCTCTTCTGTACTCCACGCATACAACACTCCCCCACTCCCTGTAAGTTGATAGGTTATTCCATGGCAAATAACATCATCATCCTGAGCTTTGAGCAAGTTCCTGAATACACGTACGGTTTTAAAAGCAGAATCAACACCTACACACGTATTCAAATCAACTGCGCGCAATCTTACCAGATACGTTCCCTCCTCCTGGTACTGATGCAGGAAAGAAGTGGTGTCAGTCTTAACCAACTGCGTGCCGTCACCCAAATCCCACTCATAGAATTCACCACCCGTGCTAAAGTTTTGAAAACGTATCGTATCCGGATAACATAGTACGTCCAGGCCCGGAGCATCAAACGCTACCGAGTTAGTTTGCAGCCGCGCACGCAAGGAGGAAAGGTCAAATTTGAAGGCGGCATTATTACAATTACCACTATTATTAGTTCGCGACCAAGCGCCTGGTGTGGTAGGAAAATCATCGAAACCCCCGCCACATCCTGCACACACTGCATGATAAACAATTCCACTTTTATCCAACCGGCTCGTGCCACCATCTACATGAATGGATGATTGATTGCCACCCAGATAGGTGGCATACAAAAGCTCTGTTGCATCACCAGTTAGCACCATAAAATAAAAGTCGCTTCCACTGGTGGTTTTCTGTAATGCGTCATCAGTAATGGGCATATTATGTGTTGAACTTTGCCAGAACCCCCTTGAACTATTAATAAGTCCACCCCATCCCGACATGTATAGATTATTGCAATCATTTACCAAAAATGCTGTTGGTGAGATGTTGGGTATTCCGATTCCTGAACCAAATCGTGTTGAAAAAATCAATGTACTCAATTCATGATTAAACTTCTGTACAAATTGTCCGCTGCTGGCGTTACTATAAACGCCTGGCGTTACAGGAAAATTTCCATTTGTTTGACCGTAGGTATACACATCTCCATTTCTATCCAGGTCAACAAAATAAACCTGATCAAAACCAGAAGTTCCGGTAAACGTGGAATACGCAATAGAATCACCTTCCGAAGAAATTTTCATCATCCAGCCATCCACACCTCCTGCAATAGATGGTTGATAAGAATTGGCCGTAGTGGGAAAATCTGCACTGGTGGTTCCACCACCCAGGTAAATAGCAAAAGCACTATCGAACTTGATGGTATGCGATGCATCAAAATTATTTCCTCCTACAAAAGCAGACCAGATGATCTGCGAAAGCATAGCATCTAGTTTCACCACTACAGCATCGCTTCCACCACCGCGATACGTTGTACTGAAACTGTTCACTCCCGGAAAATCTGATGAATTCGTAACAGAACTGATGTATATGTTTCCTAAGGTGTCTGTAATAACATCGCCACGCATTTCATCGCCATAATTTCGTACCAGCGGGCTACCCGGTTGATTCAGTCCATCGTTTTGAGAACCTCCCAGATACGTGGAAGCGTTTAACTGATCACCATCTTTACTGATTCGGGTTAAAACAATATCCGACCCATTAGCGTAAGGAATAACATTTGTGACCAGCGGAACGCCTCCATTAAATACCGAACTGATGGCAAAGGCTGTTGTGGGGAAGTCAACTGAACTGGTGGTTCCCAATACAATTAAGTCTTCGGTTCTTTCGTCCATAACCAAACTATGAGGTGTTTCATTGCCGGAACCTCCCAGGTAACTGGCATAAAGTATCTGACTTCCAGTAGAGTCGTACTTAAGGATGGCAATGTCATAATCTCCTCCGTACGTAGTTTGGAATGCACCCGGTGTTGCCGGAAAAGTACCACCTGCATTTAAGTGGTTTGTTATTCCGGATGAATATAGTGTTCCCCTTTCACCTGGAGTTGCGGTACTTCCCCAATTGTCAGCCGTTGAGCCTGAAAACGTGGAGAAGATTAAAAGCGGATCAATCACCAAATCATGGCAGGCATCATATCCCTCCGGAAAACGAAAGCTAAGGATATTATCTGCAAGAACATATTCACTTCTAACTTCGCATTTTTCGCCATTAATGATCTGATACGTAAAAGGTTTTTTCTCAATCAGGTAACCAACGGATGTGCCTATGATCAAATTGCCATGATCAAGGTAGAGCTGATCGGCACCGCTAAATTCAACTTGAATGGCTCCTGCATAGGCATCAGGCTTTACCATGAAATCGTATTTTAAATTTTGATTGACAGAACTAATACGAAGATCAACCCCGGCATATAAATCTGGATAAATAATTTCATTGTAGGCGAGCGCGCGGGAAGCCCAACGGGAAGAATCATTGCCCAGGAAAAAGTTATAGTACTCGCTTGATGGTCTGGATGCTGTTGGTAAAATTGAAGGCAGGGC
>CAZQXC010000120.1:0-7627 GCA_964597075.1 uncultured Roseivirgaceae bacterium
GAGGCCCCATATTGATGAAGTACTCTTCTGATTCCAGCTCTTTGTAAACGGTTTCCTCCATTTAGTACGCAATCATATTTACAGGGTCATCATAATCTTTTCGCAGTGGATAACCCACCCAGTCATCGGTTAATAACAATCTTCTCAGGTCGGGATGGTTTTTGAAAATGATTCCGTACAGATCAAATACTTCTCGCTCATGAAATTCGGCTGTACGCCAAAGATCACATACTGTATCGATCTCCGGATTTTCCCGTGAACTGATTTTAGCCTTTACCACCACCATATGATTGATTGTAGTAGATTTCAAATGATAAACCACTTCCATGTGTTGTGGCCAGTCAGCTCCGGTTAAGCAGAAGAGATAATCGAATGAAGTTTGTGGATTGGATTTGAGTTCAGAGAGGAGGGCGCAGGCTTTTTCAGCAAGAACAACAGCTTGTAAGTATTGAGTACCCTGGGCTAGTTCAGCTTCAGGTACTCGTTGTAGAATGAATTCTTTTAACGCTTCGTTATCCATTATTACTTATATTCTCGTCATTGCGCCTGCTCGCCTTTGGTGGGGCGGAACATGGGATGCGTAATGGCGCGAAACAATCCATTACTTTATAATGGGATTGCTTCGTCATGCTCTCACACATGCCTACCCGTATTCCTCGCAATGACGGGTGAGTTTAAACAAAATCCTTCATCGGGTCGCGTGGCTCGGCCATCGATTCTCCCTTAATTTTTTTCTGCAGTTGCATAATGCCATACAGCAAGGCCTCCGGTCGTGGCGGGCAGCCGGGCACATATACATCCACCGGAATAATATGATCAGCACCCTTTACTACCGAATAGGTATTGTAATAGAATGGTCCGCCTGATGTTGCACAGGCTCCCATAGCAATTACATATTTAGGATCAGCCATCTGATCATAAAGTCTTTTCAGTACCGGTGCCATTTTATTTACGATAGTTCCGGCAATAACAATTAAATCTGCCTGCCGTGGCGTAGCGCGTGCTACCTCGGTTCCAAACCGTGACCAGTCATGCCTGCTGGCACCGGTGGCCATCATTTCAATGGCGCAACAACTGGTACCGAATACCAATGGCCAAAGTGAATTTGCCCGGGACCAGTTCACAATACTATCAATAGAGGTAATAACAATATTGCTTCCCGGGCCACGCACAACTTCTCCTGGAAACTGCTTAAGAAGCTCCTGATGTTGCTGTGGGTCTATGGTGTTTTGATTTACTCCCATTTTAAAGCTTTCTTTTTCCAGGCATATAACAATCCAAGGCCAAGAATGATCAGGAAAATTAAAATTTCAATAAAAGCGGAGAGACCTACTTTCTTCATGACCACTGCCCATGGAAAGATAAATACAGTCTCCACATCGAAAATGAGAAACATAATAGCGAACAGATAGTATCCTACGCGAAACTGAATCCATGACGTTCCTTGTGTAGGTACACCGCATTCGTAGGGTTCAGCTTTTTGAAGGTTGCTTGATTTTGGTGCCAGCAGGTTGGAAACGAGTATTCCCGCACCAACCATAACTACACCACCCAGAAAAAAAATAATTAAGGCTTCGCTACTCATGCTTACTTGATTTCCCACGTTTCACCACTCCTCAACAAATCATCGACAGAATGGTATTTTGCATTTTCAGTTATTTTTTCGCGCTCTTCCGCTAAGGCTTCATCATAGGTTTTTGTACGTACTTCACGGATTACACCAAGCACCATGGGGAAATGTGGTGGAGCTAATCGCGCCAGCATCAAATGTAATGTTGGATCTTCATCGTGGGCATCGTGCACCAGTATATCCTTTTCGGTGATATCATTCTCACCTAAGGTCACCACTTCTAATTTTAATCCATTTAGGCGGATACCCTTCTTATTATCCTTACCAAACAATAACGGCTGACCATGTTTTACATGCAACTGGAAGTCATCACGATTTTGCTTGGCGGTTACACCAGCATGGGCATCATCATTAAAGATGACACAATTTTGTAAAACTTCGACCAATGATGTACCTACGTGTTTGGCAGCGTGCACAAAAATTTCAGTCATTAGTTTTGGATTGGTATCAATTGTGCGGGCATAAAATGTTCCCTGTGCACCAATCACCAGTTCAGCGGCATGGAAAGGTCTTTCCACCGATCCATAGGGAGTGGATTTTGTAACTAAACCGGTAGGCGAGGTGGGGGAGTATTGCCCTTTCGTTAATCCATAGATTTCATTATTAAATAAAAGAATATTGATATCAATATTTCTGCGCAAAGCATGTATGAAATGATTACCACCAATCGCCAGCGCATCACCATCGCCCTGCACTTCCCAAACACTAAGTTTAGGATTGGCGAGTTTAACACCCGTTGCCACGGCCGGTCCGCGACCATGAATGGTATGAAAGCCATACGTATTCATGTAATAGGGAAAGCGGGCAGCACATCCTATACCTGAAACAAATACAAAATTTTCGCGTGGTATTCCCAGTTGGGGTAATGCATTGGTCATGGCCGATAGAATGGAATAGTCTCCACATCCCGGACACCAGCGCACCAACTGGTCGCTCTCAAAATCTTTTTTAGTATAGGCCTTTGGTATATCGGCAAGCGCTTCCATAAATCAATCTTTTAGGTGTTCAATAAAAACTTCTTTGAGTTCAGTAACAAGGAAGGGTTGTCCCTGGATTTTTGAATACGATAAAATATTCATGCCCGGGAATTTGCTTCGCAACAAGGAGGCAAACTGGCCCATGTTTAATTCGCATACCAGTATTTTGCTATATTTTTCGAATACAGCTTTGGTGTTTTTGGGTAGCGGATTAATATAGTTGAAGTGAACGAAATCAACTTTTTTATTGGCATGCTGAAGTTCAGTAACCGCTGTTCGTAAACCTCCAAAGGTACCGCCCCAACCAACCACCAGTAATTTCCCATCACCATTTCCCTGTACTTCCAGTTCGGGAATATAATTGGCTACACGGTCAACTTTCTCGGCACGGGTGCGCACCATTTTTTCATGGTTTTCAGAATCGTAAGAAACATTTCCGGTTTTCTCCTGTTTTTCTAGACCGCCAATTCGGTGTTCAAAACCAGGGGTGCCGGGAACGGCCCATCCCCGTGCAAGTTTCTCTACATCGCGTTCGTAGGGATAATAAACTCCATTACTTTTTTTTGCTTCCTCTAAGTGTATGGGAGGCATATCGGCAGTCTTTGGGAATCTCCAGGGTTCGGATCCATTTGCCAGATAACCATCGGTTAATAAAATAACCGGCGTCATATGTTCCATGGCAATTTTTGCAGCCATGTAAGCAAATTCAAAACAGTTAGCGGGGGTACTGGCGGCCAGAACAACGGCTGGACTTTCGCTGTTTCTGCCAAACACGGCAATGTTAATATCGGCTTGTTCTGTTTTCGTGGGAAGTCCGGTGGAGGGACCACCGCGTTGAACATCTACCACCACCAATGGAATTTCAGCCATAATAGCGAGACCAATAGCTTCACCTTTTAAGGCGATACCCGGTCCGGATGAAGTTGTTACACCCAATTGACCAGCATAACTGGCACCAATGGCCGAGCAGACGGCCGCAATTTCATCCTCTGCCTGCATCGTAATAACGCCTAAATTTTTATGCCGTGATAACTCGTGTAAAATATCAGAGGCAGGTGTGATGGGGTAGGACCCTAAAAAAAGTTTCTTGCCTGCTCTTTCTGATGCAGCCATCAAACCCCATGCGGTAGCTGTATTGCCTGAGATGTGACGATAGACGCCCTTTTCAATAATAGCAGGAGGAATTTTGTACATCGAAGGCAGGGCTTCAATGGTTTCGGCATAATGAAATCCTGCGTTTAGTGCACGTTTATTTCCTTCGGCCAAAGCCGGAGTTTTTTTGAATTTCGAATCAATGTATTTTTCAGTTTCTTTTAATGAACGATCGAAAAGCCAATACATCATACCCAATGCAAACATGTTCTTTGAGCGCATGATGCTCTTATTGTCGAGTTGAAGTCCTTCCAATGCAGTTTTAGTGAGTGAAGAAATAGGTGCCTCCACCACATTATAATCAGCTAATGTCCCGTCATCCAATGGATTTGCTGTAAAGCCTGCTTTTTCAATATTACGGTCAGTGAAAGCATCGAGATCAACAATAACATTACCTCCCTTTCGGGCAAATTGTAAATTCGATTTCAACGCAGCAGGGTTCATGGCCACCAAAACATCGGCCTGGTCACCCGGTGTATAAATGTCTATTCTCCCAATCTGTACCTGGAACCCGGAAACACCCTCTACCGTACCTTGTGGAGCCCGTATTTCAGCCGGAAAATCCGGAAAGGTAGCCAGGTCGTTGCCCCATAACGCTGATGTAAAACTGAATTGCGAACCCGTCAGCTGCATCCCATCCCCGGAATCGCCCGCAAACCGGATAACCACTTTTTCCAGCTCTGTAGCTGTTTTTTTGCCGTTTATCGTTGTCTCGCTCATGGCTAAAATTTTTCGTCTGTTAATTTACATTACCCACTCCATATAAACTACCGTAACACCTAAAATTGGGCTAGTATAAATTTATTCCTTACCTTCAAACATGACATTAGATACTCAATAACAAAAAATAAGTCGTTATGCCTTATACTATTTGCGAGCCCTGTGTAAGTACATGCGATACAGCATGTGTAGATGTTTGTCCGGTAGATTGTATTCATGGACCGATTAGTCAGGATGGAAGCGGATCAGAAGTGAAAGAACCTGGCTTTGAAAAGGAAGGTAAGCAGCTTTATATTAATCCGGAGGTTTGTATTGATTGCGATGCCTGCGTACCGGCCTGTCCGGTAGAAGCCATTTTTGAGGAGAGCCAGGTGCCTGAAAAATGGAAAAGCTACATCCCTCTAAATTATGAATTCTTTGCTGTTCAACCACCGGCCTGATCGAAATCAGTATAGAAGTTTTGAATGTCCTGTATCTTTATAGCAGGACATTTTTATTGGTGCCACTGTATGATCAAAATTCTGAGTGCTAAGCAAATTAAAGAGCTGGATGCTTACACCATCGCCAGTGAACCTATTGCCTCTATCGATTTAATGGAGCGCGCCTGTCGTTCATTTTGTTCATGGTTTACTGATCATGTAGACCCTGTTTCTCGTGTAGGAATAATTTGTGGGACTGGTAACAATGGTGGCGATGGTTTGGGCATTGCCCGCATGTTGACAGGTTGGGATTTCCGGGTAGCGGTTTGGGTAGTAAAAGGAACTGTTACTGAGTCGGATGATTTTAAAGCAAACCTTAACCGGCTGAAGATTGAAGTCTTGTTTATAGATCAGGCTTTTGATAAAAATATTTTTTCTGATTGCGATGTATTGATTGATGCCCTTTTTGGAACTGGTTTATCCCGACCTGTTGAAGGATTGTACGCTGAGGTGATTGATGCAATGAATCAATCAAAAGCTACCCGTATTGCTGTTGATATCCCCTCCGGTTTGTTTGCGGATGCACCATCATCAGGATCAATTGTAAAAGCGGGTTATACCATATCCTTTCAGTTGCCGAAGGTTGCTTTCTTTTTTGCTGATTGTTATAAATATGTTGGGGAGTGGTTTTGTGTGGATATAGGATTAAGTAAGTTGGGTATTCATACACTGGAATCGAATATTTTTTTACTCACTAGAAGGAGCATTTATAAACAACTTAAGCCACAGAAGAAGTTTGATCATAAGGGAAAGAAAGGACATGCCTTGCTTATTGCCGGAAGCTATGGAAAAATGGGGGCAGCTATCCTGGCCTCCAGAAGTTCATTGCGAACAGGAGTGGGTTTGTTAACGATACATGTACCTGAAAAGGGTTATTCCATTCTACAAGCAGCAGTGCCTGAAGCCATGGCCAGTGTGGATGAGGAAGGCAAGTTTTTTTCTACGGTTCCGGTTTTAACCTCTTATGATGCCATCGGATTAGGCCCGGGTATAGGTAAGGACAGTAAAACAGCTAAAGCGTTGGGTAACCTGTTAAAAAAATCGAAACTACCCATGGTGTTGGATGCCGATGCGATTAATATTATAGCTGACCAGCGGGAGTTTCTGAGCTTGTTAACACCGGGTACCATTTTAACACCTCATCCCAAAGAATTTGAACGGATTGCCGGAAATTGGAAGAATGAATTTGACCGATTGGATAAGCAGAGAGAATTTTCAAGGAAACATCACGTAATAGTTGTGCTGAAAGGGGCCTTTACTTCCATCACTACGCCTGATGGTAAGGTGTTTTTCAACAATACCGGTAATCCCGGAATGGCTACTGCTGGAAGTGGGGATGTACTGACTGGCGTTATTACTGCCTTATTGGCGCAGGGGTATACTCCATTGGAGGCTGCCCAGCTTGGCGTATGGTTACACGGACTAGCCGGAGATGAGGCGAAAAGGAAAGTAGGGTCTCGTGGCATGATCGCTTCGGATATTATCGACCACCTACCAGCCTCTTTTGATCAATTATACTGATTTAGGCCTCCCCTTTAAACCTTTTGAGCATTTTCTGCATCTAAGGGGTATTCCAGGCCAACTTTGGATTGGATTTTGCGTAATAGAAACTACATGAAAGCCTTTAAAATATTCATAATTTTAGTAATAACCTTGTTTTCAAGCCTTATGGTATGTGGGCAGGAGGTTGGCAGTCAAGCAGAGAAGTCTTCATTTGCCGTGTCTATTGCTATTTACCCGAATCCAGCTGTTGAATATATTGAGGTAAATCTTGATCAATTACTATCCAGTAAGGTAAAGCTTACTGTGTACAATATAATTGGCAATGAAATTCAGGCTGAAAGTGAAGTTGTTGACGATCATAAAGTCAGGATTCGTGTTAAAGATTTTGCAGCCGGTTATTATCTGTTAGCGCTGCGCGATGATGAAACCAAATTCAGGGGCACGTATAAGTTTTTAAAGCGCTGAGCATAATACTTTCGCTTTTGCTATAAAGCGTTCAATCTCCTCTTCCTTTGTATCAAACGAACACATTAGCCGACATTCATTTGTCTGCTCATTCCATATATAGAAGTAAAGTTCTTGTTGCAAATCTTCAGTAATAGTCTTTGGGAGAATGGCAAAGACACCGTTGCCATCTACCGCTTGAGTGATTTTGATTTGGGAAATTTGCCGGAGGCCATCTTCCAGTTTTTTAGCCATATTATTTGCATGCGCGGCATTTCGTTTCCAGAGGTCATTCGATAGGAGGGCTTCAAACTGTGCGCTGATAAAGCGCATCTTCGAATGAAGCTGCATACCTTGCTTTCGTATGTAGGGAAAATTCCGGGTAAGTTCTGTATTGAAAAAGATTACAGCTTCTCCGAACATCATACCATTCTTCGCTCCACCGAAAGACAAGACATCTACTCCGGCATCTTTGGTAAAAATACGAAAGTCTTTTTCCAGACTAATGGCTGCATTGCTGATGCGTGCACCATCCATGTGTAGATAGAGGTTGTATTTTTTAGCTATCCTTGATATTGCTTTAATTTCCTCCACGGAGTAAACGGTACTGTACTCGGTTGATTGTGAAATAGAAATCACTTTGGCTTGAGGATGATGCTGATCACCCAATCGTTGAATTTTGTTTTCGATTTGATCCGGATAGATTTTTCCATCTACAGTCG
>CAZQXC010000121.1:0-7598 GCA_964597075.1 uncultured Roseivirgaceae bacterium
GGTCATAAAGGCTCGAGCCATGGCCACACGCTGCTGCTCGCCACCCGATAATTGTGATGGGTAATGATGCAGTCTTCCTTCAAGACCCACACGGGATAATAGTTCTTTCGCTTTCGCAGAAATATTCCGCTCCCCGCGAAGCTCAAGCGGTACCATTACATTTTCCAGTGCCGTGAGCGTAGCAAGCAATTGAAAATTCTGAAATACAAAGCCAACATATTGATTGCGTATATAGGCGCGATCGTCCTCACTCATCGCGCTAAGCTTAAAGCCCATAAGCGATATAGTTCCACTGGTGGCCACATCAAGACCGGCACACAACCCTAATAAGGTGGTTTTTCCACTTCCGGATGGCCCGATTATAGCTAGTGTATTGCCCTGGTGCACGGAGAAACTCACCTGATCAAGAACGGTAAGTTGCGTATTTCCAGAGGGGTATGATTTGGTTAAATTTTCTGCATGAAGAACAAGTTGAGACATACGTTGACTTTCAGAATTTAAGAATAAGATTGATGATGTTGCAAGATAAACTAACTTTAAACCTTTATCGTTTAACCCTTAAACTAATTCCATGGTCGGAAAGTTTAGCTGGATTATTGTATCCCTTTTATTTCTACAAGGCTCAACAACGGTAAAAACCGTAATGTTTTATGGCGATAGCCTTACAGCCGGTTATGGCCTTTCTACTGAAGAGGCTTTCCCTGCCCTGCTGGAAAAAAAGCTGAATGCGCAAACCATACGCTGTAAAGTTATTAACGCAGGCCTCAGTGGAGAAACTTCTGCCGGTGGACTATCCCGTATTGACTGGGTGTTGCGCCAACCGGTAGACATATTTGTGCTTGAACTGGGCGGTAACGATGGCTTGCGCGGCTTGCCGCTGGAGCAAACCAAAGCCAACCTTCAGGCCATTATTGATAAAGTGAAAGTAAAAAACCCAAATGTAAAAATTGTAATTGCAGGCATGATGGTGCCGCCCAATATGGGTAAAGATTACACTTCACAATTTAAAGATGTATTTCCTGAATTAGCTAAAAAAAATAAAACCACCCTAATTCCATTTTTACTGGATGGTGTAGGTGGAAATGAAAAGTTAAATCTTCCGGATGGTATTCACCCGAATGTTGAGGGGCATAAGATTATTGCCAACAACCTGGTAGGGATTATTGCACCCCTTCTATAACTTCTTCAGGCATTCAAATAAAAAGGTGAGAATATCCTGGGTAACCGGATCATCATCTCTGCCAAATTCGCGATGCATGGATAAGCTGTTTTTCTTGGGATAACCCTTTATCTGAATAGTGATGTCCGATTCCTTAAATTTCCGGGCAAGGTTAACCGCATCGCTTTCGGTAGGTGTTTTACTTCCGGAATACGCCAGAAAAATCGGTGGTACTACCATACCCGATTTGATATGTGTTACCGGAGAAGCTTCAGCCCATTCTTTTTCTGTTAGTCCGAAAGTATCCAAACACCAATCCTTAACCTTGTTATTATTGTCGGGTATAATTTTAGCAACATCAAACCCTAAGCCATCTACCGATACAACACCTTTAATCATACTCAGAGCACCCTCGGCCTGCTTCATGTAATCTTCATTGACGGTAATCATCACCGACATTTGCGCACCTGAAGCATAACCCATCAGAAATATCTTATCCTTATCGCCACTGTAATGGACAATGTTATTATACACCCAAACCAATGCATGGGCTACATCCTGCATATGACCCGGGTGTTTTACATCCGGTGAAAGCCGGTGATTGATACTTACAAAAATATATCCCCTGGAAGTGAAGTACTCAGGCTTTATGCCTACGTCACTTTTATCTCCAAAAGCCCAAAGGCCGCCATGAACCCAGATTATTACCGGTGATTTACTGCCCTTTTTGGGCATATAAATATCCAAGGCGTTTAGTCGCGGGTCCTTGGCTAATTTGGCATATGGAAGATCCAGCACTTTAAAATAGGAACCGGTATCGCCTTTACGTTGACCCCATAATGAAAAGGTACCCAACAAAACAGCGCAAAAAATTAATAAACGCTTAACAGGCATAGTGATAAATAGGATTGAACATTGTCGCCTAATTCGCAGTTAAAATAATCAATTATTTAGCCAAAAAAACAATTATCGAGCCATCCCATTGGCTATTTTCGCCCCCTTGATGAAAAACGAAAGACTTCTCCTGCTTATTCTGGCTGCCGCTATGTTTACCCACATCATGGATTTTATGATCATGATGCCGCTTAGCCCTTCGCTCATGAGCATTTTTGATATCAACGCACAGGAGTTCAGTCTACTCGTTTCTTCATACACGATAACGGCTGGGGTAACCGGCTTTCTCGCAGCTTTTCGTATCGACCGATATGATCGCAAAAGCATGATGCTGGTAATGTATTTTGGTTTCACCCTTGGCACACTGGCGTGCGCCATGGCACCTTCCTATTTTTTTCTATTGATTGCCCGATCGGCAGCGGGAGCTTTTGGAGGTGTTCTGGGCGCCTTGATTCTTTCTATTGTTAGTGATGCCATTCCGCTTGAACGAAGGGCAGGTGCCTTGGGAATTGTGATGGCTTCCTTTTCAATAGCCTCAGTTTTTGGTGTACCCTTTGGTTTATTTCTGGCCAGCAAATTTAGCTGGCATGCCCCCTTCTTCTTTTTAGGGATATTGGCTGCCATCATCTTTGTATTGATGTTCTGGTTTATACCTCCACTTCGGGCACACCTGGATGCGGGCAATGCCATCAAAAAACCCATTGAGATACTTAAAAATATTTTTGGTCAACGGAGTACCCGACTCGGACTAACCTTCGCTTCAGTACTAACCCTTGGTCACTTTACTATCGTTCCTTTTATTGCTGCATATATGGTCGGTAATGTTGGTTTCTCCAATGATGAACTTGCATACATTTACCTGGTGGGCGGAGCGCTTACTATTTTCTTCTCTCCCTGGGTAGGTAAAATGGCCGATAAACACGGACGGTTAAAAATCTTTACCATCTTCGGAAGCCTGGTTATCATTCCTATTCTGATCATCACCAACATGCCTCCCACACCGTTGTGGGCAGCCCTGATTGTAGCGGGTATATTTTTCATTTTCAGTAACGGACGCATGGTTCCTTCTACCACGATGGAAACGGCAATCATAATCCCGGAAAGTCGCGGAAGTTATATGAGCATTCGATCATCCGTACAGCAACTCACCTCAGGCCTGGCTTCCTTTATTGCAGGAACTATCATCAGTGAAAAAGCATCCCTATTCGGACCGGATACGAAAGCCTTGGTAAATTATGGCTATGTAGGCTTGATTGCCGTTTTCTTCAGCCTGGTATCGTTGTGGTTGGCCAGAAAACTTCAGGTGGCCGAAGGGGCATAATTCAATCCGATTAGAATTTCTTGATCATGATCAAGAAATTAAAAAAATTAATTATCAATCTTTGAATAAGCTTAATTATAAAACTATGAATATTTAAACTATGAATGCTGATCAAATATTTCTGATTTGTAACAACCTGGCTTTATTGGGTTGGCTTCTGATGGTGGTGGCACCTCGTTGGAAGTGGACATTCAACATTATTGTATCCGGTGTGGTTATACTCCTGCTAAGCGCTATCTACCTTACGCTAATTATTCTTTATTTCGGTGAGGGCGAGGGAAATTTCAGTTCCCTGGATGGCGTGATGAAATTATTTGAAAACCGCGAAGCCGTTTTGGCTGGATGGGTGCATTATCTGGCGTTTGATATGTTCGCAGGCACCTGGATTTTAAGTAACAGTCATAAGCTTGGCATCAAGCACTGGTGGATCATACCGTGCTTGTTTTTCACCTTTATGTTTGGCCCGATTGGCTTAATCCTATACTTCATTGTGCGCTCAATCCACACAAAAAAAATCCTCCATGAAAATTTCTGATTTCATTACACAGATCAGAAAGCTAAACCCATTACTGTATTATGCTGGCCTTGGCCATGCCGTACTCTTTCTGATTTTTATACCCCTTTACATGCTGGATGACCGACTGGTAACCGGCATCAATGCGTGGATAAAACCTATGAAGTTTGCATTATCGATAGTCATCTATCTATGGACTTTTTCCTGGCTATTGCAATATGTAAAATCTGCAAAAAATGTAAAATTCATTAGTTGGGGAATAGTTATCTGCATGGTTGTTGAAATGGTCATTATAACTTTTCAGGCTGCACGCGGTGTTCCTTCGCATTTTAACATAACCTCCATCCCTAACGCAATTATGTTTAGCACAATGGGGACTTTTATAGGAATCAATACTTTCTTAGTACTCTACACCCTCATTCTATTTTTTACAAAGGCCGTGGATATTCCTGATCCTATATCACTGGTGGCCTGGCGTGCAGGCTTACTTCTATTTTTTCTTGGCGGTATTTCGGGTGGACTCATGGTAACTAGTTTAGCCCATACCGTTGGCGCCCCGGATGGTGGACCCGGCTTACCCTTTGTTAATTGGAGCACGGTAGCCGGTGATATCCGGATAGCACATTTCATAACCTTGCACGGATTACAACTGGTGCCACTAATTGTTTATGCCTTTCGCGACCGGGTTAAATATCAGTTGGCCTTTACGCTGATAACATTTACAATGTATTCAACGCTCTGTATATCCTTACATCTTATTGCTTTAGCCGGCAAGCCCTTGATCAGTTGATTCAGCTTGTGTTGCCTTTTCTCACATTGGGGATAATGGTGGACCTATCAAGGTAAGATTATTGATTTTAAGGCATCGGAAAAAATACAGACGTTCTCTTTTTGTAATCTTCAAATTCCGGATTTCCCTGGTATTTCCGCTCTAGCATTGGCACGCCAGAAACATAACGCAATAGGTAGGTGATCGTTAAGGGGCCAATGATAGTCATCCATCCTCCGGGCATCGTAACGGCCATGATAAATATTCCCCACCACTGTACCGCTTCACCAAAATAATTCGGGTGGCGTGAGTAACGCCACAATCCGGTGGTGATAATTTTTCCTTTGTTATTAGGATTGGATTTGAATTGTTTTAATTGATAATCTCCAACGCTCTCAAAATAAAAACCGGTTAGCCAAAGTAACATACCGATACCATCGAGAAAATGAAAACCATCAGTTGAATGAGTATTAATATAAATTACCGGCAAGACCGTTATGTACAGAAATAACCCCTGGAGCATAAACACCTGGAAAAAACTACGAAGGTAAAAGTGCTTCCACTCCATACGCCATTGATGATATCTGAAATCTTCTGACTTACCCCTGTTTCGTTGAAAAATGTGCCAGGATAATCGAAGTCCCCAAACCGAAACCATAGTATTTACCAGCAACGCCTTTGGTGAGAAGTCGGATAAAAAATAGGCCAGCCAGGCTATTACCACAAAGCCTAAACCCCATGCTATATCAGCCACATCATTACGCTTGACCAGGATGGCAACAACAAACCACAACAGCATGTAGGCAAATAAAGCCAGTGCCAGAATCAGGAGGTTACTCATAGTCCAAGTTTCGTAGCAATATAATAGGTGCCTGTTGCCACACTGGCCGAGAGAACCGTACCCCATATCATATCTACGACCACCATTTTCAAAGGCCAGTCTTTAAGCGTAGCAAGATTGGTAAGATCATAGGTGGCGTAGGTGATCAAACCAAAAAATGCACCCATCCAAAGTGCCCTTGTCCATTCCTTTTTTTCAACAGCAGGCTCAATGACAAATACAACCAGGCCAACCAGAAACAGCAAATAAAAGATAATGGCGGCAGGCCAGTTTACATCCGGCTTCATTAAAAAACCAATCTGGTTTTTATAAAAATCGCGGGCAAGGAAGCCAATCCACAGAATGTCTATGGCGAAGAAAACCGGGAGGGCAATGGCGTATAATTTCAGCAGCATGTTCTTAGATTTATCTTTCTAACGCTAAATAAGCATTATTGTTAACTAGTAGATAATGTTGTCAAATATTACGACATCATCAACCTGAAGCTTGGCCACGCGATAATTCTTTAAAAAAACATCCAAATAAATAGAATGGGTTTTAACATAGTCGATTTGAACTTTTTTACCGATTAAGGAATCCAGTTGGTTGCCATCAAAATCACCATACCATCCTTTAAAGACAAATCTCTCGCGGCTGTTTTCCGGATAAAAGGCAAACACCTGTCTGATTCTATCCATTCTTTCTGGTACAAATTCTTTGTGCCTCATGTAGGATGCGTAAGGTGATGATCCCCGAAGACAAGCGCTGAATTCAAAAAGAATAAATAAGATTGGAGCAAAAATCAGCACACGTGTTACATATCGATTTTTCATAAGGAAACTAATTTGCAAGAGAAAGCTAGCGAATTACTTGAATGATTCCAATAAACGGTTTACTGGGCTAAAATATCTGCGCTAGTATTTCACCCTATTAACTTCAATCCTGGAAGGACGATGATAATTTGAACTATACAGCATTCAGCACTAATTTTTACTTTGGAATCTGGCAAAAAAATCTGAATTAAAATCGATAATATCGAAACACTAATTAAATTGTTCGCTGATGCCACTACTAATCATCGCTTTTGGTGTTGCCCTGCAGGTCTATCTGACCTACAAAAAAATCAGTCCGTTTTTATCCTTACTCCTGGTAGCCATCATTGTCGGACTTCTTTTGGGTATGCATCCTTCCGTCCTTGTTGTATCTATTGAAAAAGGAATTGGCAGTACACTGAGCGGCCTTGTTTTAATTCTATGCCTCGGTGCGATATTGGGAAAAATTCTGGAAGCCAGTGGAGCCATTAATCAAATAACTGCCAACCTGATTAAAAATTTTGGCGAACGTCATGTCCAGTGGGCTGTTTTGCTTACTGGTTTTCTGGTCGGACTTCCGCTTTACTACAATGCCGGATTCATCATCCTCGTCCCGCTTGTATTTTCGGTGGCACGACAAACCGGTTTACCCTTATTATACATTGCCTTACCAACAGCAGCTTCACTATCGGCAACACATTGCTTTCTACCACCCCATCCTGGCCCGGTTGTGTTAGTGAATGCGTTTGGTGCAGATCTGGGCCTCACCTTATTATATGGCTTGATACTGGTCATCCCCATCGTAATTATTGCAGGACCCTTTCTCGGAAGGTTGCTAAAAAACATCGGAGCTCCGATCACTAATAACACCAATATTGAAAAACCTGCTGAACCAACCAACCCTCCATCAGTCTTTACGAGTTTTTCCATCGCGTTATTACCAGTCGTACTAATTACGCTTGTTGTCATCGTTAACATACTTTACCCGACTCCCTCCGTGTTTACGACAATCATTAATTTTCTGGGTAACCCAAATATTGCCTTACTCATTGCTGTACTGATGGCCATCTATGTTTTCGGTGTTAGGCGAGGCATTGCCATGAACGATATCATGAAATGGCTGACTGATGGCATCACCGGTATTGCTCTGATTTTATTAATCATCACGGCAGGTGGTATACTAAAAGAAGTACTCATAGACAGTGGGACGGGGAAGTATATCACAGCATTCAGTAGTCAATTAAATATAAATCCGTATTTGTTTGCATGGATTATAACTGCGCTAATCAGTGTTTCGCTTGGCTCTGCA
>CAZQXC010000122.1:0-570 GCA_964597075.1 uncultured Roseivirgaceae bacterium
ATTTGCTGGAGGATGACGGAGCCGGAAATGTGCGGGGTGTTTTGAAACGTAAGTTCGGATTTTATTCAGGAAAAAAGGAAATCGAAGCCATTGTAGTGGACAATGAGCTTGGTTATGTATATCATTCAGATGAGCAACACGGTATTCGTAAGTCGTACGCGCATCCCGACAGCAGCAACATTGAGCTGGCGTTGTTTGGCACTACAGGTTTCACGGAAGATATTGAAGGGATTTCGATTTATAAAAATGATGCTACTACCGGTTACCTGATCGTGTCGGATCAGCAGGCCAATAAGTTCAGAATGTTTCCACGCGAAGGCATAACAGATAATCAACACCTGCATCCTGAAATCACCGCAGTACATTTATCAACAATTGAAAGTGATGGTAATGATGTCACGAGTAAAATCCTGCCGGGTTTCCCGAAAGGACTTTTTGTTGCCATGTCTGATGATGGGACTTTCCAACTTTACCGGTGGGAAGATATTTCGATGGACCTCAGTACGAAGTAACCAGAGGTTTTATGTAAATAAGGGGTCGTCATATTGACAACCCCTTTCCAACTGTCGG
>CAZQXC010000122.1:670-7549 GCA_964597075.1 uncultured Roseivirgaceae bacterium
GGTGAGAAGATTCGAACTTCCGACCCCCACGTCCCTAACGTGGTGCGCTAACCGGCCCCGACTTCAGTCGGGGTACACCCCATCAGAGAAAGTATTCGCGATACTTCACACTGATGTATTCCTTGTTTCGAAGATTTTTGAGATGCCGTTCAAATTTCAATGCTTCTGCTTTAGTGGCAAAAGAATTGATGAAAACAAACTTCCAAGGTCCTCGATTTCGTGTGGACTTGTTCAGGCCCTTATTGTGGCCCTCTAATCGTGTTTCAAGGTCAGTGCTATAACCATAATACCAATTACCTGATGTTTTGGATTCTATTATATAAACGAAGTGCTCCATAATCAAAAACGGCAATCGTCTTTGATTGCCGTCCCATTTGGTCGGGGTGAGAAGATTCGAACTTCCGACCCCCACGTCCCTAACGTGGTGCGCTAACCGGGCTGCGCTACACCCCGAACTCCCCGGAATGGGGCTGCAATATTAATAAAGTATAGCGGGAACTCCCAAAAGTTAATAACCGACATTTCCTGATATTGGTTTTGCACATGGTTAAGTTAATCGATTTATCTTGTACTGAAAATCTGGCGTATGAAACAATACACTACCCCACCACAAACCCGCATTGGCCATGTCCATCTTAAAGTATCAGACTTAAATCGTGCACTTGAATTCTATCGGGATCTGTTAGGGTTTGAATTGATCACCATGTATGGCGATCAGGCTGCATTCATTTCTGCGGGTGGTTATCATCACCACATCGGTCTTAATACCTGGCAAAGCAAAGGGGCGCCACCGGCTTCACCGTATGGTGTAGGGTTGTTTCATACGGCAATACTTTATCCCACGCGAAAAGACCTTGCGGTAATATTGAACCGTTTACGGGAGCATACGTATCCGCTTACAGGTGCTTCTGATCATGGTGTGTCGGAAGCATTGTACCTGGATGATCCGGATGGAAATGGGGTGGAGTTGTATTGGGATAAGCCCCGTGAACTGTGGCCACAAAAAGCTGATGGTTCAATTGAGATGTTTACCAAAGCACTAAATTTGAATGATCTGCTTGAGGAGTTGAGCAGATGAATACCCGTTCTCTTACCCTTCATGTTTCTGAATCCATCGGATCGGTTTCAGCTGAGTTGCTAGTACCCGATAAAATGAACTACATGCTTACCCTGACGCATGGTGCTGGTGCAGGCATGAACCATACGTTTATGGTTGGACTGGCAAAAGCGTTGGCCCATGAGGGAATCGGTACGTTGCGTTTCAATTTTCCCTATATGGAGAAAAAGAAAAAGCGGCCTGATGTTCCGGCAGTAGCGCATGCTACGGTTGAAGCGGCTCTTCAGCAAGCACAAAAATTATTTCCGGATGTGCCGGTATTTGCATCAGGAAAATCTTTTGGTGGTCGCATGTCTTCACAATGGCTTGCTCTTCAACCACCCGAGTTTGTGAAAGGAATAATCTTTTTTGGCTTTCCACTTCATCCTGCCGGTAAACCGGGAACAGAACGAGCCGATCATTTAAAGAATGTAACAATACTCATGTTGTTCCTACAGGGCACACGCGATGAATTGGCCACCTGGTCGTTGATTACAGAAGTTTGTACCGGCTTGCCACGGGCGACACTTGTGCCACTTGAACAAGCGAATCATGCATTTTATATTCCTAAAAGAGATGCATTGCCACTGCTCGCTTCTGAAACCGTACGCTGGCTAAAGGGGTTGAGATAGCGTTGGGTTCTTCAGGCTTATTTTTTCTTATCCTGCTTCAGCGACTGGAAAAATTTACCCCAGTTAAACACATTCAAAAATGGGTTCATTTGTGGGCCATATTTATATTGTGTTGATGAAGCCCATTGATCAAGGTAATAACGTTGATTCATGGGGCCATCCATGGGTGTTGTTTTGAGCATTAACGCCAGCAACTCCTGGTTCAAATTCTTTTGATCTATTTTGCTGTTATCAGTCGGTATATTCAAAGCCAGAATAGCCTCTTTAAAAACTTCTTCCGTGGGGAAGGCCATAACTTGTACCTCTTTTAAAAAAGTAACATCCTGAACCATTTCAATAACAATGGTGAGGTATTCGCTGGTGTGGTCGGGAACAATATAATGCTGACGCTCAAAGCCAACAGAACTGATGATAACACTATCGCCCGCCAGCACCGGCATAGAAAAGAAGCCAAGCGAATTGGTGATGGTACCCCGGCCTGCTTTTGGTACATAGATATGTGTTCCTGGCAGTTGAAATATATTACCATTGTCTTCTTCCGCTAAGACAACCCCGGATAGTTGAATAATTCTCCGCTGGCTTTGCGAGAAGGTAGGAAAACTCAGCGTACACAGCAGAAAAAATGCGGAAATAAGAAAAATTGGAAAGTTCTTCACGTTCGCGTCAATTGAATTCAACTTCAGTCTCAAAAATAAGGATTCGAGGTATAACAGCCTAATTTCAATACCTTTGAGATGATGGACGGTTTACTATAGTTCTGCTATGCGCCTTAAAAATTTTAATCTTACGCTTGGTTCGCAGATTTTTAAAGCTTGTGCCGATGAGTCGCGGTTACGCATCCTGCATTTAATTTTTAAGAATGGTGAAATGTGTATCTCTGATTTGGAGCATATTTTGGGATTTACGCAGGCAAAAACTTCCCGCCATCTTATTTACCTTAAAAATTCCGGCATACTTTCCTTTCGCAGGTATAACCATTGGGTGTTTTATCAGGTTAAAGATGAGGTAGATGAAATTGTAAACCAGATTTTTCAATTTTTGCATAAAGACCAGCAACTTCAACATGACCAGCAACTTTATCAAACCTTGTTTTCCAATCGCGAACTGGCCATCAACAGAATTCAAATTCAGGCCGAAAGTTGGGTTAAATAAGGTTCCGTTCACAAAAAGTAACTAATACCAACTCCTGATGTCCAACGCTTACACTGCTATTTTTTTTGATTTAGACCATACCCTGTGGGATTACGAAACCAATGCCCGGGAAACCTTACAGGAGCTATATGAAGCCTATCGCTTGAATGAGCTTGGGATTACTGCGTTTGCTGACTTTCTTCAGCACTTCCAGGCAGTAAACCAACAGCTTTGGCATCTCTATGATCATGGAAAAATTACCAGTGACATCATCCGCAAGGAAAGATTTAAGCAGATTTTGGAAAAGTTCAACATCACTAATGACGAATTATCCCTACAACTCTCTGAGCAATACCTCAATGAATGCCCACGAAAGGGTTACCTGATACCTCATGCTGTAGAAATTCTTGATTATTTATCGGATCGGTATTCCCTAACGATCATTACCAATGGTTTTGAAGATATTCAACGCATTAAGATTCTGTCATCAAAAATTGATTCATTCTTTGATCATATCATAACCTCCCAAAAGGCCGGCTATAAAAAGCCTGCCCCTGAAATTTTTCACTATGCCATGGAAATGAATGGCATTGATCAGCACAATGCCATTATGATAGGGGATAACCTGCTAACCGATATTGCCGGGGCAAAAAATGCCTCGATTGATACTATCCTTTTTAATCCTGAAGGCCAGGCCCACACTGAACAAGTAAATCACGAAATCAGAAGTTTGAAGGAGCTTTATGAGCTGCTTTAATTAACTTTGCTGCCAATCAGTTTCTGGATTTTTAACTCATAAATAGTCAAGGTTATGCCGAAAGGTTTTTTTAATGTTCCTGTTCCTAAAAATGAACCCGTTTTATCGTATGCGCCCGGCTCAAAAGAACGCGAGCTGCTGAAAAAAGCACTTGCGGAGTCACGGGCGGAAGTATTGGATATACCAATGTATATTGGTGGAGCCGAGGTGCGCACGGAAATTAAAAAACCACTTAATCCTCCGCATGATCATAAGCATTTGCTAGGTCACTTTTATTCGGGTGATAAACAACATGTAGCGCAGGCCATTGATGCTGCGCTGGGGGCAAAGGAACTTTGGGCAAATCTTAGCTGGGAACATCGGGCCAGTATATTTTTAAAAGCTGCTGATTTGCTGGCCGGTCCTTACCGGTATAAAATCAATGCAGCGACTATGCTCGGTCAATCCAAAAATGCGTACCAGGCTGAGATTGATTCAGCTTGTGAACTGATAGACTTCCTGCGATACAACGTGTATTTTATGAGCCAGATCTATCATGATCAACCGGAGTCGTCTGCAGGTATTTGGAATCGCATGGAATACAGACCGCTGGAAGGATTTGTTTTTGCGCTAACACCATTCAACTTCACCGCTATTGCCGGTAATTTGCCTACCAGCGCAGCCATGATGGGCAATACCGTGGTATGGAAGCCCGCCAACACGCAGATTTATGCCGCGAATGTAATTATGCAGGTATTGAAAGAAGCGGGTTTACCTGATGGTGTAATAAACCTGATTTATGTTAGCGGACCGGATGCAGGGGATGTGATTTTTAATCACAAAGATTTTGCAGGCATTCACTTTACAGGAAGCACAGGTGTGTTTCAGGGAATGTGGAAAACTATTGGCAACAACATTCAGAAGTATAAATCGTACCCGCGTATTGTGGGTGAAACCGGTGGTAAGGATTTTATTATGGTGCACAAGAGTGCCAGCGCTAAAGAAGTTGCCACGGCAATTTCCAGAGGAGCGTTTGAATACCAGGGGCAGAAATGTTCGGCTGCTTCACGTTGTTACATTCCTTCCAATCTTTGGAGTGATGTGAAGAAATATGTAGTGGAAGATTTGAAATCCTTTAAGATGGGTGGCACCGAAGATTTTGGAAACTTTATTAATGCGGTAATTGATGAAAAAGCATTTGATTCAATAACCGGTTACATTGAAACTGCCCGTAAAAATCCGATGAACGAAATTATTGCTGGGGGCAAGTATGATAAATCGAAAGGCTACTTCATTGAGCCTACCATTATTGAAACGAAAGATCCTGCTTCCCTTACGATGTGTGAAGAAATTTTTGGTCCGGTGTTAACCATTTATGTGTACCACACAGAAAATTTTGACCAAACCCTTGAGTTGGTAGATAGTACATCACCCTATGCACTTACGGGCGCCATCTTTGCCAAAGATCGGTATGCTATTGAACTGGCCACTAAAAAACTGAGCAATGCGGCTGGTAACTTTTATATTAATGATAAACCTACCGGTGCCGTGGTGGGTCAGCAGCCATTTGGAGGTGCCAGGGGTTCGGGCACTAACGATAAAGCCGGAGCAAAAGTGAATTTATTGCGATGGGTTTCCCTGCGAACAATTAAAGAGACATTTGTTTCACCTGTTGATTACCGGTATCCTTTTTTGGAGAAAGAGTAAGAGCCGTTAATTGTCAAAAAGCCGGATTTTACTCCGGCTTTTTGTTTTAGTTATTAACCTGGTCAGGATTCAACATCAGCATCTTTATACCAATTTACCTTCCTGCTGAAGTACATCAGCGAACCCAAAATCAGGAATAATCCAATACTGCCAATAAGTAAGGAATAATCTTGCTGCAGAATGATGATAAAGATGAACGAGTAAAAGATTATCAAAAGCGCAGAGAACATAAAGCATAGCCTTCGGACTTTTAAAAAGGATGTTGAGTAGAATGAAATCAACGTCACTGTAGCAATGGTTGAAATCCAATAGGCTGCATTGTAACCCACTTGCTCAGAGAAACTCAACAGCTGGGTGTAGTATATAATGAGTGCTGCCCCAATAAGAATGTATTGAAACGGATGAATCCGGATTTTTTGGGTGATCTCTACTAAAAACAACGCGACAAAGGTGAGTATGATAATGAGTATGCCGTACTTGGCCGTGCGAATGCTTTTCTGGTACTGATCGACCGGAACTAACAGTTTAAGTCCGAATTCTGATCCCACTAATTCCTGGTGACTGTCTTTCCATTGTTGTGCAAACGGACGATTGAAGTGGAGGATGTTCCAGGTAGCTGTAAAGTCCTTATCCGTTACTACACGTGTTGTGGGTAAAAATTCACCATCGAAACTTGGATCGGGCCAGGGTCCGCTAAGTTTTACCGATGTGGTCTTTCCGGAGGGCACGAAGTTTAATTGACTACTGCCTTTCAGGTTGAATTTGATTTCGGTAAGTGATGCAAAGTCGTTTTCGCTGCTCCAGTTTAATGGGGCCACAATACCGGTTGCCGATTTAATAGAGTAGGAGCCATCCTCATAGCCCCGTGATTGAACCTCACGTTCGAACTTGTTTGTAGAAACACCAATGTTTTGCGCAGGTTCGGAGGAAAGATTTTGGCTACCGGCTTTTATTACCGGAGGATTTTTACTGATACCACGTAGGTCACTAATCGCAATAATCAAATGAGCTTCTGACCATAGCAGCATATCGTCCGCAATTTCCAATCGTTTAAAATCCGGTTTGCTGAAGGTTGCTTTCATATTCATGGAAGATTCATACACTACGGCATCAAAAATTCCCCGATGCAGTATTTCCGGATTTACGGTTCCGGTAATGTCAAGTGTTTCAGGAAGGAAGAATGCTTTTCGTGTACTCTCTTTTATTTCAACCTGGTCTTTATCGATTTTAATGGTTTCGCGATGTTTGTATGGCACTACTAAAATAGGCCCGGACAGGGTTTGGTTACCCGACCATTTATCCGATACTTCAGCAATGACGGATTCTGCCCGGTGTTGCCTTTCTTCAATCATATTTTCAATCCAGGCTGCGGGAATGAGCAAGATCAGGATTAGAAATCCAATCGAAGCCAGTTTTACAGTAATCGATTCTTTCAGCCATTGATTGAAGCGATCGAGGAGGTTTGTTGATTTGATTTGTTCCATAGATAGATTTGTTTAAAAGTACTTTCAATTTCAAAGTTAATGGTTAAAAAAATTATCGTTGTGATTTTAGCAAAGCTTCCAGGGCATCAAGGT
>CAZQXC010000123.1:0-7524 GCA_964597075.1 uncultured Roseivirgaceae bacterium
TTATGAAAACAGAGGCCTGGCGTATTACAGAATGAACAAGTTTGCTGAAGCTTCAAAGGATTTACGGGCGGCCGAAAAACTTATTGAAAAACCTGAACCGGATTTATACAAGCTCTTGGCCGATTCCTACTTCAATGCTAAGAACTATGTAGTGGCGCTGGAGTATTTTGATAAACTTATCGCGACAGGGCATAACGATAAGGAAGTTTACTACAAGAGGGGCCGCGTTTTGTTGGAAAAGGAAGATTATGCCGCGGCCATTAAAGATTTTGATGCGGCTCAAAAAGCTGGTGATAATTCTATTCAATTGTTACTGGATAAGGCGAAGGCTTATTTAGGCATAGGTGATAGCAAAGCTGCCATTGCTGAGTTAAGTAATGTGATTGCCATCGATAAGAATAATACCAACGCTTATTTCAACCGGGCAATGATTAAAGAGGATATGAAAGACTTTGAAGGTGCCGTACTCGACTATAACCGTGTGCTTTCCATTAACCCTGAGGATGGCCTGGCCTATTACAACCGTGCTAACTGCAAAGCGGAGATGGATGATATTGGTGCCGGTATTTCTGACCTGGATGACGCCATACGAGTTGAACCTAAAAACGCTTCTTACTATAAACTACGCGGCAATTTTTATTATCAGCTAAAGGAAACTGACAAAGCATGCTTCGACTGGCGTAAGGCTGTTGAGTTTGGTGATGCGAAAGCACGATTCCAGGTTGATCAATATTGCAGGAAGAAATAGCACATCCATTCACTAGCCCGCTACCTCTGCTGGAATTCCTTTCTCCTTTTTGGAATGAATTAGTCTTTATAGGTGGATAATCCAGCGGATTGGCTCTTTTCCTTTTTCGGAATCATTCTTGCTGTCATACTTTTTGATGAAAATCTTACACACGCTTGTTGATGGACAACACTTCATCAAAGCGTGAATTCCCCACGTGTACCTTGCAAGTGATTTTAAAAAAGAGGAGGGAATATGAAAACGTATGGCGCAATCATGATAATGATTCTTATGGGTTGGGGCGCAATGGCAAATACCGTTAAAGGCAAGGTTGTTACTGTTGTAGATGGTAACACGGTTGAAATTGTTTCAGAAGATAACGAAACCTACAAAGTTGTTTTGGCTGGCATTGATAGTCCGGAGTTAGAGCAGGCGTTTGGTGAAGCAGCACGCGAATTTTTGAAGAAGATGATTAATGATAAAAGCATACACGTTGAATTACAGGGTAAAGATCGTTGGGGAAATTATGTGGGCGTGGTTTACATCAATAAAGGAACCGACCTTCGGAGGGCACTACTTTCTAATGGTTTAGCGTGGGTAGTGGAGAAAGAGGCTACTGAAGAATTCATACAGCTCGAACAAATGGCGCGCGATCAAGGTGCAGGCTTATGGAAGGAAGAATCACCAACACCTCCATGGATATACCGCAGACAGCAAACCATGATGCAGCCCAAGGTCGGCTAGCCTGCAATTTAACGGCAAACCATGTCCATTGGTCGGAAGTCTGGCCTTTAGAACAATTTTCATACGTTCTTTCAGTTAATATCTTTGTGCTATGACAAGGTTGTTGATTTTATTATTCGTTGTTACAGGCTTCACACCAGCGCTTTCCCAATCTTCGAAAAAGAAGAAGAATACATCTGCTCCTGCGGCACAACCTAGCTCTGTTGAGCCCTATTACCCCAAACAAACCTACGAGCCTCAAAAGAAAAAATCTTCCAAGAAAGTTACCAATGATGCTCGCGATCGTTTTTACGACCGGATGGATCAGGTAGCAAAAGCACATCGAAAGAATGAGAAGGAGTTGGCCAAGCCACAGTATTCTGATCCAACATACTTCGGTCATAAAAAGCCACCGAAAAGAAGACCTCCACATAAAATGAAATACTGCAAAGAGTGCGGTATCCGGCATTGATTTTCTGAATTCGAGAGTTCAGGTTCAAAGTTTCCGTGTAACTTCGTTGAATGGAGTTATCAGCGTACATTGAGCACACCAATCTTTCCCCAACCCTTACCATTAGCGATATTGATAAGCTGGTAAGTGAAGCCATTCAGTTTGGATTTCATGGAGTTTGCGTACCGCCTTTTTGGGTTAAACGTGCCCAGCGTGAAATAGGAAAAAAAAATATTGCGCTGGTAACCGTTGCGGGATTTCCGTTAGGATACAACATGACGGAAACAAAGCTTGATGAGATCAAGCGTGCAATCGATAACGGTGCTGATGAAGTAGATGTGGTGTGGAATGTCAGCTCCTTTAAAACGGGTATTCCGTGGACCAAGATTGAACTGGCCAAGTGCAGTAAACTATGTCATGATCATCAGAAGCTTTTGAAGATTATCATTGAAACTGCGTATCTTTCAGATGATGAAATTATCCAGGCATGTAAACTTTGTGCTGATGCCGGTGCGGATTTTGTAAAAACCTCTACAGGTTTTGCTCCAACAGGTGCAAAAGTTGAAAACATTCAATTAATGCGAAGTGTTCTACCTGCGGAAGTCGGCATTAAGGCATCGGGTGGAATAAAAACCAGGGAGCAGGCTTTACTCATGATTCAAGCTGGTGCCGATCGACTGGGTACTTCATCCGGAGTTACAATTGTAAATACCCCTTAAGAAAAAAATATGAATAATTTGCTTGCTAATGTTTTTCCGGAAGCTTCATCTATCCCGGAGAAATTTAATGTTTCCTATGTAGAACAACGCGAATACCTGATTAACGGAGAGCTCCGGCATTGGCCGGGTGCGTTAAATAAGGTTCAAAGCCCTGTATATGTAAAGGATAATGATAGTTACACCCAACTGGAAATAGGTGCCACTCCATTACTTACCTCTATTGAAGCCTTGCAAGCCCTGGATGCTGCAGTGGAAGCCTATAACCTGGGTCATGGTCTTTGGCCTACCTTATCGGTAGCCGATCGTATTGTACACATTGAAAAGTTTCTTTCCCTTATGCGTGAGCAACGTCATGAGGTGGTGAAATTGCTTATGTGGGAGATTGGCAAGACACTTAAAGATTCAGAGAAAGAATTTGATCGAACCTGTGATTACATTGTTGATACAGTTAAGTCGTTGAAAGAACTTGACCGTAACTCAGCTAAGCTGGTAGAGGAGCAAGGCTTTATGGCGCAGATCAGACGTGTACCACTGGGTGTAGCGTTATGTATGGGGCCGTTTAATTACCCGTTGAATGAAACTTTTAGTACGTTAATACCTGCCTTAATCATGGGTAACGCCGTGGTGTTTAAACCGGCCAAGTATGGTGTGTTACTCATCAGGCCCTTATTGAAAGCTTTTCAGCAAAGTTTTCCTCCGGGTGTTGTCAATATTATTTATGGGAAGGGCCGCGATACCGTTGGGGCGTTAATGGAAACCGGAAAAGTTGATGTGTTTGCTTTTATAGGAACCAATAAAGGTGCTAATGATTTAAAAAGACTTCACCCTAAACCTCACCGGTTAAAATCAATTTTGGGATTAGATGCTAAAAACCCAGCCATCATTTTGCCTGATGCTGATTTAGACAACACCGTAGCCGAGTGTGTAGCAGGATCGCTTTCTTTTAATGGACAGCGCTGCACAGCGTTGAAAATTTTATTTGTTCATAAAAGTATTGTCGATGATTTTATAAAGCGATTTATTGCTGAAGTGGCTAAACTTAAGCCGGGTATGCCGTGGGAAAGTGGTGTTCAGCTAACACCCTTACCTGAGCCCGGTAAAACCGATTATTTGCGTGGATTGATAGAAGATGCTAAAAAATACGGAGCGAAAATCATCAATGATCAGGGTGGTGAAATTTTATACTCATTTTTTTATCCTGCTGTAGTATACCCGGTAAACGAAAAAATGAAAATCTACCACGAAGAGCAATTTGGTCCCATAGTTCCTATTGTGCCTTTTGAAATGGATGAAGAAGCCATCCGGTATGTGGTGAATTCAAACTTTGGTCAACAAGTCAGCATTTTTGGCAGCGACAGCAAAAAGATCGCCTCCTATATAGATATGTTTACCAACCAGGTTGGCCGTATAAATGTGAATACCCAATGCCAGCGCGGGCCTGATACGTTTCCGTTTAATGGTAGAAAAGATTCAGCTGAAGGAACATTGTCGGTTGCCGATGCACTGAGGGTTTTTTCTATCCGAACGTTAGTCGCCACCAGGGCTACTGACGCTAACAAGCAAATCATCAGTACCATTATTCGCAATCGTGAGTCGGTTTTTCTGAGTACGGATTATATCATGTGATGGATGAAGCGAATCGCTATTCAGGTAAGTGGAAAAGTACAGGGAGTTTTTTATCGTGCTTCAACGGTTACGAAGGCACACCAGCTTGACGTAAAAGGTTTTGTGCGTAATGAACCGGATGGTAGCGTGTACGTAGAGGCGGAGGGGGATGCAGAAAAATTAGGCGAACTGGTTGCTTGGTGCAAAATTGGTCCGCCACGCGCTCTTGTGAATGAGGTTATCGTTGAAAGCTATAACGAGCTTCGCAACTTTAGAAGCTTTGAAGTAATACGATAGATTCGCTTTTAAATTTCAATTTAGGTTGTGCCCTTTTAACCGCGAAGACGCGGAGGAATTTAATGATCTTTACCTTTGCGCCTCAGCGGTGAAGTTCCTTTTACAGCTAAATTTTCGTAACCTTCGTAAATGCTGTTTATAATTAATTTATGGATGTACGTGTAAAATTTTTAGGAGCAGCCGGCAGTGTAACGGGATCCCGCTTTCTGATCGATGCCGGTGACTTTCGTTTTCTTTTTGATTGCGGGTTGTTTCAGGGGTTAAAAGATCTGCGGCTGCGTAACTGGGATGAATTTCCCGTTGATCCATCCACAATTCAGTGCGTAGTAATCAGTCATGCACACATTGATCATATCGGATATTTACCAAAACTGGTGAAAGAAGGTTTCAGTGGCCCCATTTATTGTACGCACCCCACAGCTGATTTGATGGAAATTTTATTGCTCGATTCAGCCAAGCTCCAGGAAGAAGAAGCCTTGTTTGCCGCGAAGAAAGGCTATTCAAAGCATGAGCATCCAAAGCCGCTGTACACAGAAGAAGATGTAAAAGCTGTATTTCCTTTATTGAAATCGTTTGGGTACAATGAGCGTATTCGAATTCATAATAAAACTGAAATTATTTATCGCGATGCGGGCCACTTGTTGGGATCAGCCATAACAGAAGTTCTTCTTAAAGGCGATTCTCAGGAAAAGAAACTTGTTTTTTCAGGCGATATAGGCCGCTATACCAACGCGATGCTTCATCCACCCACCGCTATTAAGCAAGCCGATGTGCTTTTTGTGGAATCAACGTATGGCAATAAAGAAAATACTTATGATGATCCAACCGATGATTTTGTGCGCATCGTAAACGAAACCATTGATCGTGGAGGGGTATTGTTGATACCAGCGTTTGCGGTAGGCCGAACGCAGGGTATTTTGTATTACATGCGACAGCTGATGAAGGAGGATAAGATTCCGGATGTTCCGGTTTACATCGACAGTCCGATGGCGATTTCAGCTACGTATTTGTTTTTCAAGCATCCAAAATTTCTGAAGGAAAGTTTTAACCTTGAGGAGTTTGCGCGCGAAGCAGAAACAAACATGCTGGTGTTTGTCCGATCTAACGAACATTCAAAAGCATTAAATGAAATAAAGAAGAATGCCATTATTATTTCGTCCAGTGGCATGCTTACGGGTGGCCGTATTCTCCATCACTTGTATCACCGCCTTCGCAGAAAAGAAGACACTGTATTGTTGGCCGGCTTTCAGGCAGAAGGAACACGGGGCAGACGATTATTGGATGGTGAAAAGACCATTAAAATGTTTGGTGAACACGTACCGGTTAATTGTAAAGTGGAATACATCAGCTCCATGAGCGGGCATGCCGACAAGGGTGAGTTGTTTCGCTGGTTAGGTAATTTCAAAGATAAGCCCAAAATAACTTTTACCGTTCATGGTGAAAGTCCGGGTATTGATGAGTATGCGAATACTATTCGAAAGGAATTGGGTTGGAATGTGGTGGTACCACAATACCTGGAGAGCTTTGAGTTGTTCAAAGGCATATGACAACTTTTATACGTATATTTATTATATTTATGACGTATAATTATGACAATAATGGACGCCAAGATTACACTGCGTTTTGATCGAGAGGTTATCCGGAAAGCCAAACACTTTGCTGAGGTAAATAATATCAGCCTTTCCCGGCTTACTGAACTTCTTTTTAAAAAGATTACCAGTGCAAAATATCAGGAGTTAGAAGAACTTCCTATTGCTGATTGGGTCCAGCAATTGGCGGAAGGAGAGGTGGAATACAAAACCAGAAAGCGAACGCGTAAAGCAGCAAAGTCTGAATTTTACGGATCCAGGAAATGAACGTTTTTCTGGATGCTAACATATTAGTTTCCGTCTTGAACAAGGAGTATCCACTTTTTGTGCACAGCGCCCGAATATTAAGTCTTGCAGGTGTTTCTCGATTCAAAGTGCACACATCACCACTTTGCCTGGCCATTGCATACTACTTTGCGGAAAAGAAGAGTGGTGCAATCCAAGCAAAACAAAAGATCAAACTGCTTATCCAAAGGATTAGGATCACCACTATCGATGAAGAAGTGGTTTTGTTTGCTGCTGGTGATAAAGCTATTCATGATTTTGAAGATGGGATTGAATATTATGCTGCTAAAAAATCAAAATGTAACTGCATTATCACTGAAGATGTAAAAGACTTTTATTTCTCTGGGATTGAAGTGTTGACAGCAGAGCAATTTGTGCAACACTACTTACTTTGATTAGGCGCTCTTTACGATACCTTTCTGTGGATGGATTTTTACTTCGAAGAACTGTGTAGCGAATGTGGTGAGCCTGTTGCCGATAAATTGAGCTTCTGCCTCCTGCGGATAAAACACGGTAAGTTCAAGCGCACCCATTATAAAGTTGTTGTGTTGCGAAAAGGTTCTCACCCACTTTTTGAACTCCTCCGTCCATTCCCGGCAATAGCGATCAAAGGGCTCTTCGCCTGAAAAAATGAATTCAAGCTGGTTATGGTGATAATACCGGAACCGGAATATCCCCGACAGGGTAATATAAAAATCGTGGAGTTTAATGAAATTGTTCGACTGATGTTGCTGGATACGTTGGATGGTTTCGTCCACCAGGCCTAACGGGTTATGCTGCAGCATGTACTGCACTTTAACATAATCGACCAGGTATTCGAGGAGGGAACTTTCCAGCGACAGCTGGGCCTGTTCTAATACATAATTCTTATCGAGCGGAAAGAATTTTCGCACCACGGGTGTAAAGGTTTCACAAAGATAAGCATAATTCTCTAACCTTGATCTGTGTCGACACAGGCCAAAGACTAGTTGTAATTTTACAACAACCTTTTAGTCACGTTACGTCCCAAAACTCTCTGCCTTAGCCTGACTTAAGTAAACATCAAATTCAATCGGTGAGTCGGCCATGTTGAGCAGACATCCTGTGGGAACAGGCGGATATATTTCCGCATAGGTTTTTACCATGTTC
>CAZQXC010000124.1:0-6032 GCA_964597075.1 uncultured Roseivirgaceae bacterium
AAGAAACAGCACGCTTAATAGGTGATCACCTGGTATTGAATACAAATCTTGTAAGTGGGTTCAATGTGGTAAAGGGCTTTCTTAACCTGGTGGTGAAGGATGCTGCCTGGGTAGAAGAATTCAGAAGAGTTTCTTCGATCAGGAATTTTGGGCAGGTTGAAGCGCACGGAAAGGAAATTATGGTGGAGTATTCATCCCCCAATACAAACAAGCCGCTGCACCTTGGTCATTTACGTAATAATTTTTTAGGCTGGAGTGTAGCTGAAGTATATAAGGCCATTGGGTATACAGTACACAAAGTGCAGATCATCAACGATCGGGGCATACACATCTGTAAATCCATGGCAGCATGGAAACTTTTTGGAGAGGGAGAAACCCCAGAAAGCAGTGGTATAAAAGGAGATCATTTGGTGGGTAAGTATTATGTAGAGTTTGATAAAAACTATAAAGCACAGATTAAGGAACTGGTTGAGAAGGGGGTAAGTCAGGAAGAAGCCGAGAAAGAAGCACCCATTATGCAATTGGCTGTTGATATGCTGAGGAAATGGGAGGCGCGGGATGAGGAAACGGTGGCGTTGTGGAAAATGATGAACGGTTGGGTGTATGCTGGTTTTGAAGCTACCTATAAAAAAATGGGTGTCGATTTTGATAAACTTTATTTTGAATCAGATACGTATCTGCTCGGTAAAGATGAAGTGTTGAAAGGTGTTGATTCTGGTGTGTTTTTCAAAAAGGACGATGGTTCTGTGTGGGTTGATCTTTCCGGTGATGGAT
Source organism: uncultured Roseivirgaceae bacterium (assembly GCA_964597075.1). Lineage (GTDB taxonomy): Bacteria > Bacteroidota > Bacteroidia > Cytophagales > Cyclobacteriaceae > UBA2336. The sequence goes on from CAZQXC010000124.1 coordinate 775, forward strand.
TGGATCAAAAAGTACTGTTGCGTTCCGATGGCACCTCGGTATATATGACGCAGGATATAGGCACGGCTATTTTGCGTTTCCGAGATTTCCCAAAAATTGAAGGCCAGGTTTACACCGTTGGCAATGAGCAGGAATACCATTTCAAAGTTTTGTTTTTGATTCTTGGTAAGCTTGGTTATGCATGGGCAAAAAAATGCTATCACCTATCGTACGGGATGGTAGATCTTCCAACCGGTAAAATGAAATCGCGTGAGGGAACGGTGGTGGATGCGGATGACTTAATGGCCGAGATGATAGCGGAAGCTGAAAAGCAAACTCGTGAACTGGGGAAAATTGAAGGATTAAGTGGTGACGAGGCACAGAAATTATTTGAGATGATCGGGTTGGGAGCCCTGAAATTTTTTCTGCTGAAGGTAGATCCTAAGAAAAGAATGCTCTTCGATCCGAATGAGTCCATTCAGTTACAAGGGTTCACCGGACCGTTTATCCAATATACGCATGCACGCATTCGTGCAATATTGCGTAAGGCTGAGGCGATGAATATAACAACTACAGCGAATGATTTTTCTACGATCAGTTCATTGGAACCAACCGAACGTGAAGCTTTGTATGTGGTAAGTACCTTTGAAAGTAAACTTCAGGAGGCAGCTCATTTATATTCACCAGCCGTTATAGCCAACTATGCCTATGAACTGGCAAAGATCTATAACCAGTTTTACCAGTCTATTCCCATTTTTAATGAGGCTGATAGGGGCAAACTGAGATTCAGGATAGCATTCTCATCCGTAGTTGCAGGTGTACTGAAAAAGTCAATGAACCTGCTGGGCATTCGGGTTCCTGAGCGAATGTAGACAGTTAACTGTTTTAATGTGAATTGATTAACACTGTTTGCCTGAATGTCGTCAAAAATGGTTATTGATGATTAAACCAATTGCCCAGCTAAGGGTCTAAGTGACATGTTTAATCAGACCCATCTTTATAATCGGGCTACCTTTGGTTTATCGTTTTCTGAGACTAAACCAATATCGGTAAAGGATCTATTTAATGTTGCTACTAAAAATAAGCAGCTAGAGGTTGTTGTCAGGCCTGAGCTTGAGTTACAGGATTTGAAAGCTCTTTCCGTAGAGGATAGGAAAGAGATTTTACAAAAGTCCCGTAAGCAGATTATGCTATTGAATATGGCTTGGTTGCAACAGATGACTGATCCACAAGCGGCTTTGCGTGAAAAGATAACATTCTTTTGGCATGATCACTTTGCTTGCCGAACACAGATTGCCTATCTGGCACAGCAGCAAAATAACACGATTCGGAAACATGCACTTGGCTCCTTCAGGAATTTGCTATTGAGTGTTTCGAAAGATCCGGCTATGCTGCAATTTTTGAATAATCAGCAAAACCGTAAGGATAGTCCTAACGAAAACTTTGCCCGGGAAGTGATGGAGTTGTTTACATTGGGTAGGGGAAATTATTCCGAGGAGGATATCAAGAATGCAGCACGTGCATTTACAGGATGGACTTTTAATCCACTCAATGGTGAGTTTATTTTTCGAGATAGGCTTCAAGATAACGGCCTTAAGAGATTCAGGGGCAAGACTGGTAATTTTTCTGGTGAGGATATAATTAGTATTTTGTTGGAGGATCCGCAAACAGCATTGTTCGTTACTACAAAAATTTGGAACTATTTTGTAAGTCAGGAGGTACGTGAGGATGAAGTTATTACAAAACTATCTAAAGATTTTTATCAATCTGATTATGACATTGAAAAATTGATAAACCAGATATTTCAATCAGATTGGTTTTATGAGGATCGCTTTGTTGGAAATCGTATTAAGTCGCCCATTGAGTTATTAGCCGGTATTCAATTACACACAGGTGGGTCTTTTCAGGATGAGTTATCACCTTTATTTATTCAGCGGGCACTTAGTCAGGTATTATTCTATCCTCCTAATGTAAGTGGGTGGCCGCAGGGTAAAGAGTGGATCGATAGTTCAAGCCTTACTTTTCGTATGTCGTTGCCAAGTATCTTATTACGAAATGCAATTACGGATATTGTACCAAAGGATGATGGTGATGTTAATAACCTGATAAATCAATTACGTAAGTCACCCGTTACATTTATAGTTAATTGGGTTTCACTGGCTAATCAGTTTGTAAAAGGCCAATCCGAGAAAAGTCTTCAAGACATTGAGGAGTTCTTATTGGTCAGGCCCACATCCGTTAAGAATAAAAACCTGATTGCACGGTTTACTGCATCCAGTAAGAACGAGCTTGAGTTTATACAGCGTGCTTTTAGTGCTTATATGTCCTTACCAGAGTATCAACTTAATTAAGCTATTGAAAATGAATACTCGTAGAGATTTTTTAAAACAATCGGCATTGGCCACGGTAGGTACTATGCTCATCCCCACTTTTCTAAAGGCCTTTGATGGGAAACAATTACTACCCGATAACAAAAAATTAGTGGTGATACAGCTTTCCGGGGGTAATGACGGACTTAATACCATCGTTCCTTATCGCAACGATAATTACTATAAACTCAGGCCCAAACTGGCTATTCCGCCATCCAACGTTTTAAAGGCTAGCGATGAGTTAGGGTTTCACCCGGTATTAGGTAAATTGAAAGGTTTGTATGACAAAGGCTACCTCGGTGTAATCAACAATGTAGGTTACCCGAATCCAGATCGTTCGCATTTCCGCTCAATGGATATTTGGCATACAGCATCTAACTCAAATGAATATTGGCAAACGGGTTGGTTAGGCCGTTATCTTGATGCAGAATGTAGCAACTGTTCAACCGGTCATCAGGCAATTGAAATTGATGATGTGCTCGGGCTCGTTTTAAAAGGTGAGGTGAAGAAGGGTATGGCGTTGCGGAATCCTGAAAAACTCCATAATACATTAAAGCGTGATTTGTTCAGACAATTGAGCCAGCAACCTGATCATAACGACCCAATGGTTTCCTATTTGTATAAAACACTGGCCGAAACGGTTTCTTCGGCTGATTACATCTTTAGTAAGTCCTCAGTTGCCAAATCAACAGTTACGTATCCAGATTCTGAATTCGCTAATCGTCTCAGGACTATATCTCAGTTGATTAATTCAGGAGTTGATACACGCGTCTATTATGCATCTCTTTCTGGTTTTGATACACATGTTAATCAGGCCAATATCCATGAGAGGTTATTGTCCACTTACAGCGAAGCCATTGATGTCTTTGTAACTGACCTTGAAAGGAATAAAAATTTTGAATCGGTTATGATTATGACTTTTTCGGAATTTGGTAGAAGGGTCGCACAGAATGCCAGTAACGGTACCGACCATGGTACTGCAAACAACCTGTTTCTGATCAGTAAATCACTTAAGCAAAAAGGGTTCATCAATGAAACACCCGATTTACAAAAACTGGATTCAGGTGATTTAATTCACACAGTTGATTTCAGGAGCGTCTATGCTACATTGCTCGACCGCTGGTTAGGAGCAGATGCTTCCGGGGTGCTGGGGCATGAGTTCCGGCCACTTGAATTTGTTTGAATTATATGAGTGGGTATCTTTGGATATGCCCGTGAACTATCTGCTTAGCAATCAGCAATCCGACCGCCTTCTGTTTCGACCAATTCAATTGACTGATTGTAATGCTTGGCTTAAATTCTTCACTGACCCACAAACAAGTCTTTATTGGGTATCGGAAAACCAAACTCCGGAAATGGCTTGTGGAAAGTGGTATGAAAAACAATTCTACCGGTATGAACATAATCTCGGTGGTATGAATGCACTGATTGAAAAATCATCTGGAGCATTAATTGGTCATGCCGGCTTGTTGGTTCAGGAAGTGGATGGAAAAGAGGAACTTGAAATTGCTTACTCGCTTCTGCCACAATTCTGGAATAGGGGATACGCTATTGAAGCGGCTCAAAAATGTAAAACGTTTGCATTTGAAAATAGCTTTTCCGAATCCCTGATTTCTATCATCAGTCTTCCCAACTTACCATCGCAGAAAGTGGCAATCAGGAATGGGATGACTATTGAAAAGGAAACAACTTACAAGAATATCCCGGTTTATATTTTCAGAATTTTGCAGTCGTCTAACGCGGAAAAGGCGTAATTTAAACTCCAGAAAACAATTCCTTGCATCTTGTTGTTTAACACTTATAACATTAGATCCTATGAAACTTGCCATTACCCTTATAACCGCCCTATTTATGAGCACAACCTCTGTTTATGATTTCAAAATGAACTCTATTGATGGGGATTCTATTGATTTCTCAAAATACAAAGGCAAAACACTTCTTATTGTAAACGTGGCCTCCAAGTGTGGCTACACACCCCAGTATGCCGATCTGGAAAAACTTCATGAGAACTACGGTGATAAAATTGTTGTGCTGGGTTTCCCGGCTAATAACTTTGGAGGACAGGAGCCTGGCAGCAACCAGGAAATTGCTGAATTCTGCCAGAAGAATTATGGCGTAAAATTCCAGATGTTTGAAAAGGTTTCTGTGAAAGGCGATGATCAGCATGCTCTTTACAAATTCTTAAAAGAAAAAACAGGCAGTGAACCTTCCTGGAATTTTTGCAAATACCTTGTTAAACCTGATGGCACCGTGAAGTTTTTTGCTTCCAAAGTGAATCCATTGGATAAGCAAATTTTAGATGAGATTAATTAAACTTAGTATAGCCATCGTTTTCGTTATGGGTTTAGCCGCATTCTTAACCAGCAAACTTTCCAAATCTGAGCCTTTACAGGCTACAGGTTCAATTTACGATTTTAAAATTGCCGATCTGGGCGGACAAGAAGTCGATTTCTCTCAATACAGAGGAAAGAAATTGTTGATTGTGAACACCGCATCGAAATGTGGTAAAACACCCCAGTATGCCGATTTACAAAAACTACATGAAGAACACGCAGATAAAGTTGTGGTGCTTGGTTTTCCGGCCAACAATTTTTTATGGCAAGAGCCCGGGACAAACGAGGATATTGCTGAATTCTGCGAACGAAACTATGGAGTAACTTTTCAGATGTTTGAAAAAATATCGGTTAAGGGAAAAGATAAACATCCTTTATACAAATGGCTGGAAGCAAAAACGGGCAAATCACCCGATTGGAACTTTGCCAAGTATCTGGTAAGTGAGGACGGCACTTCTGTTACGTTTTTTAGTTCAAGCATAAAGGCTTATGAAAAGCCCATCATGGATAAGATTCTTTAATTACGCACCTGGCTTTTTTTTCGGTTCAGCGCCTTTTTTTCAATTGATGCATTGAG
>CAZQXC010000124.1:6132-7473 GCA_964597075.1 uncultured Roseivirgaceae bacterium
GCAACCGGGTATCACTGGTTTTTGTTGATGAGCGGACTTACTACTGCACTCGTCTATAATCTGGTAACATTCACATCAGCGTGGCAATTTCTCTTTTTATTAACGGTTCCCCTGTTTATTCGCATTGGATTTGCTGTACAGCAAAAAGCTGAACACGAATTGGATCCTTATCTTAAACAAATGGCATTGTCAACATTACTTTTTGTTATTCTATTTGGGCTGGGTCAACTCATCGCCTAGCGGTATTTTTGGTGTTTTGCCGTGATTTGAATGCAAATTCCATCCGTGCGTTCAGGGTTACTCATCCCGAAATAACATTGATTTTAATCAGGTTTGGCTATGATAACAGTCAGCTTATACAGAACTTCCAGTGAATAATTTTAGATAGTCAAAATCCCCGAAAGTCATGAAAAAAATACTCGTTCCCTGCGATTTTTCCGAACAAGCGGTTGCCGCTTTTCGGTTCGCCCTGGATGTAGCCGTTCAGTCTAAAGGTGAAGTTCACTTGGTTAATGTAGTTGAAGTGCCGGTTTTGCACGATTCTGTTCTTATGCCTGTAATAGCCTTTGAAGAAGCACTGTTTAAGGAATTGCGTGAAAAGGCTGATAAGCAATTCAAGAAAATGCATGAAAAGTATGCATCTGAAAACTTGAAAATTGAAAGTAAAGTAATCTTTGGTCCTGTTACACGCATGCTGTTTGATTATATTACAGATAAAAGTATCGATCTGGTGGTTATGGGCACCAGAGGTGTAAGTGGATTACGGGAAGCCCTGATCGGTTCCAATGCCGAAAAGATGGTACGTAACTCACCCGTTCCGGTAATTGCCATTAAGAAATACATAAAGGATTCTACTATAAAAAATATCGTCTTCCCCAATGCGTTGAATACTGAGAATCAGGAAGACCTGATATTACACGTAAAAGCATTGCAGAATTTCTTTAAGGCTACGCTACATATTGTGTGGATCAACACACCAACTAATTTTACTCGTGATACCATTACCTTGAAACGTCTTAATAATTTTGCGAAGCGCTTCATGTTAAAGAACTATACGATTAACGTATTCAATGATCCATATGAAGAATCTGGTGTGGGTAATTTCACCAAGGACATTGGAGGAGATATAATTGCAATGGGAACCCATGGACGTAAGGGTATAGCGCATTTCTTCTCCGGTAGTGTTGCAGAAGATGTTGTCAACCATGTAGATTGCCCGATCTGGACATATGCTATTAAAAATTAGGGTATTGTTCCGTAGCCTTAACCCCATCCTAACGTTCTAATTTTTTTCCTGATGGAGACACTCATTAAAACAGATCTTTCATGCTACCACTGTGG